>CAMPHL010000077.1 GCA_946885905.1 uncultured Pseudomonadota bacterium
GCATTCCTTGTAGTGGCGGCAGGCGGAGCCCAGGCAGTTTTCTCGCGTGGAGGTGGCGCGGGCCCATGCGGGCGAGGTCTCGGGAACGTCCGTGCATTCCCCACGGTCGCCGCTCATGGTGCGCGCCGCGAAGCTGCGGATCTTCTGCAGGTGCGAGATCTCTTCGCGCGACGAGAAGGTGGTGTTGTCCCCGGCCGCGGTCTCGAGGTGGTGCAGGCACACGTAGTTCGCACGCCCCTTCAGCAACGCCGTGTCCACGGGAACGCCGAGGGCGGCCCGCAACTGCGGCAGGTCGCGATGGAAGAGCTGGTCCTGCAGGGTCTTGGTCCCGGTCGAGATGATGACGCGGCCGCCGGAAAGCAGCGCGGGGACCAGGTACGCGAACGTCTTGCCTGTGCCGGTGCCCGCCTCGGCGATCAGCCCTTCCTTGTTCTCGATCGCCTGCCGCACGGCCTGGGCGAATTCCACCTGCTGGGGACGGTGGCGGTATCCCTCGATGGCGCGCTGCAGCAGCCCGCCGGGAGCGAAAACCTGCTCTAGATCGTGTTGGGCCATGCCTGCCGCGTCCTATGAGCGGCCGAAGACGATGCGCTCGTCCCGCAGCAGCCGTGTCACGCCGTACAGGCATGCTCCGGCGACCGCAAGGGCGACGAACGCAGGCACCAGCCAATCCGGCAAGCCGAGCGGCTCGCCGCGCATGATGCGCGTGAGCACCATCTGTTGCCCCAGCACGGGAACCCAGAGCTGCCAGAAGGCGTCCTTCAAGCCGCTGAAGAGCACGACCATCGGCACGAACGAAACCAGCGTGGCGACGTAGCTCGCGTAGGTCTGCGCCTCGCGGTAGGAGCGGCCGTAGGTGCTGATGAGCATCTGCAGGGCCGAGGTCATCGCCGCGAAAGGCACGACGGCGAGGACGAACAGGGCGAGCTCGGGCGCGCCGAAGGTGAGGAGCGCGGCGATGCGCTTCTGGGAATAGAAGGAGGCGGCCGCGGCGAAGCCGGCCAGCGTGAGCGCCGCGACGGCGCTGGCGAAGAGCCAGGCCGCGAGCCACTTGCCGGCGACGATGCGCCAGATCGCCACGGGGTTGGCGAGCAGCGGTTCGAGGGAGCCGCGTTCGCGCTCGCCCGCGGTGGAGTCGATGGCGATGGCGAGCCCGCCCAGGAGCGGGGCGAGGATCGCGAACATGGTGATGAGGAAAAGAAGCGGCGCGCCGCGCTGTTTGGGCGTCGCCGTGTTCACGTGCTGGACCTTCAGCGCCTCGGTGAGGTCCGGGCTCACCCCGCGCGCCATGAGGCGCAGCATGCCCGCCTCGCGGTTGAACGCGCGCAGCAGGCGCTCGGCCTGGCGGATCGCCGGCTGCGACTCGGTGCGGGAATCGTCGTAGACCAGGTCGACGCGCGCGCCTTCGCCGGCGAGGTAGCGCTCGTCGAAATCGCGCGGCACCACGATCACCGCGTCCAGGCGCCCTTCCTTCACCTTCGCCTCGTAGTCCGCGGGCGCGACCTCGATCTGCACGTCGGTGCGGCGCAGGAAGTTCACGAGCGCGGGCGCGTTCTCCTGTCCGACCATGCGCACCTTGAGCGTCGAGGCCTTCTCCTCCAGTCCCGAGACGAACTGCGCCATCAGGACCAGCGTGACGGGACCGGCCAGCATGGAAGCGAAGAAGACCATCATCGCGGTGCGCCGGTCGCGCAGCGCGTCGCGCAGCTCCTTGGCGACGACGGTGCCGAGGGCGCTTCTCACGCTGCGGGCGCCTCGGTGCCCGCGAGGTGCACGAACGCATCCTCGAGGTTGTCGCGGCCGCTCGCCTCGAGCAGCTGCGCCGCGGTGCCGCTTGCGACCACGGAGCCGCGCGCCACGATCACGATGCTGTCGCAGAGGGCGGAGACCTCCTGCATTACGTGGCTGGAGAACACGACGCACTTGCCCGCCTCGCGCAGCCGGCGCATGACCTCGCGCAGGCTGCGCGTGGTCATCACGTCCAGGCCGTTGGTGGGCTCGTCGAGCAGCACGTTGGGCGGGTCGTGCACGAGGGCCCGGGCGATCGCGACCTTCATGCGCTCGCCCTGCGAGAAGCCGTCGGTGCGCCGATCGAGCACCGGCTGCAGGTCCAGCCAAAGTGCCAGCCGCGCGATGGCGGTCTCGATCGCCGGCGGCGACATGCCGCGAAGCTGCCCGTAGTAAGTGATGTTCTCGCGCGCGGTGAGCCGCGTGTAGATGCCGCGCGCGTCAGAGAGCGCGCCCATGCGCGCGCGCGCCTCGATCGGACGCGCGCCCGCGTCGATCCCGTCCACCAGGGCCTGCCCGTGCGTGGGCGCGAGCAACGCGGAGATCATCCTGAGCGTCGTGGTCTTGCCCGCGCCATTCGGCCCGAGCAGCCCCGTGATGGCCCCGTCGGGCGCGGTGAAGGAGACATCGCGCACCGCCGCGATGGCGCCGAACTGCTTGCCCAGTGCCCTGGCTTCGATCATCGGATAGCGCCCATCGGCACCATGAACAGCGGCCGGGGAATGCGTTGCAGGCACTTCCCGTCGACGCCGTCGGCGTTGCCGGCGCGAACGAAGGACTCGATCAGGCGCGGGGCGCAGCCGTGCAGGCTCACGCCGTGTCCCAGGTGGGGAGCGACGAGGTGCTTCGACTTCGGAAGCGTGGCTGCGACCTGCTCGCCATGGCGCGGCGGCGTCGCGGGGTCGATGCCGCCCGAGAGGATCAGCGCCGGGGCATCGGAGCGCACCGGCGTGTAGTAGTCCTCGGGCACCTTGCCGAGCGGCCACGTGGCGCACGCGCGGAGGAAATCGTCGACGAGCGACCGGCCGAAGAAGGACTGCCCCGCGGCCGCGAGGTCCGCGGGCGCGATGCGCGGCACGTCTTCGGAGCAGATCACCGACAGGTGCATGCCGACCGAGAGGTTCTCGGCGATGTCGTCGGCGAGCTCGAGGTTCTGCGCCAGCAGCGGGTTGAAATCCCCGTTGGCCGCCGCGGCCACGCCCAGCGGCAGGAGGCTCGCGAGCTCCGCCACGTAGAGCGGGCGGAACAGGCCCGAGAGCAGGACGTTCTCGTTCACCTGGATGTCGGCACGCTCGCCGGTGCGCGGATCGAGGATGGTCGTGCGTGCGGGCCTGCGCGAGAGCTGCGAGCGCAGCGACTGGATCATGACGCGCAGGTCCGGGTAGACCTTCCTGCAGAGCGGCTCGCCGTCGCACGCGTCGAACAGGCGCTTCAGCGCCGCATCGCCGTCGGTCGCGAAGGATAGCGGCAGCTTCATCGTGGGGGGTGCCACGCCGTCGAGCACCATCGTGCGCACGCGGTCCGGGTAGCGCCTCAAGTACTCCAGCGCCGCCCGCGTGCCGTAGGAGCCGCCCCAGAGGTTCATCTGCGAATAGCCCAACGCGGCCCGCACCTCGTCGAGGTCCTGCATCGCCACGGTGGTCACGTACTGGCGCGGATCGGCGTCGAGCTCCGCCAGGCAGCGCGTGACCAGGCGCTCGGGCAGCGCGTCCTCGAAGAGCGTCTGCAGCGATTGCGAATCGTCGTTGCAGTTGAGCGGATGGGACTTGCCGGTGCCGCGCTGGTCGAGGAAGACCACGTCGCGGGAGTCGTTGAGCTTGGCGAAGAGCGGCATGACCTGCGCCGCGAGCGAGATCGCGCCCTGCCCCGGGCCTCCCGCGAGAACCACGATCGGGTCGGGCTCGCGCGCGCGCAGCCGCGCGGGCACGACGGCCACGTGCAGCGTGATGCGGCGGCCCGAGCGCGCCGCGCGATCCTCCCACACCTGCAGGCTCCCGCAGCGCGCCACCAGGGCGAGGCCGGGCAGGCGGCAATCGGCGAGCGCGATCGAGGCGGCCTCGTTCGAGGTGCCGGGCGAGCAGGCCGCCGCGGCGGCAGCCACCAGCGCGGATCCGAGGATGCGTCGCAGGCCCGGGGGCCGAGTCGTGCGTGAGGTCATTGGCGCAGCGCCGAAGCATAGCAGTTCGGGGCTACCATCCTTCGATGGGCACGCCTGAATTTCCCCGACGCGACCCCGCGACGCCCGAGTTCTGGGACCTGCGCTACGGCGCGGGCTTCTCTCCCTGGGATGCGGGGCGCGTACCGGCCCGGCTCCAGGCGTTCGTCGCCTGCGCGGCGCGTCCCCGCACGGTGCTCGTGCCCGGCTGCGGCGCGGCGCATGAAGTCCGGTTTTTCGCCGAGAGCGGATGGGACGTCCTGGGCCTGGACTTCAGCCACGAGGCGCTCGCACGTGCTCGCGCAGCGCTCGGCCCGCACGTGAACCGGCTTCGCTACGGCGATTTCTTCGCGCCCATCGCGGGCGAACCGTTCGAGGTGGTCTACGAGCGCGCCTTCCTGTGCGCGCTGCCGCGCCGCATGTGGCCGCAGTGGAGCGAGCGCATCGCGCAGCTGGTCGAGCCCGGAGGCGTGCTCGCCGGCTACTTCTTCTTCGACCCCGCCGAGCGGGGCCCGCCCTTCGGGCTGCGCGACCGGGCGCAACTCGATGAGCTGCTGGCTGGCGCGTTCGAGTGCGTCGTGGACGTGGGCGTGGCCGACTCGATCGACGTATTCAGGGGCAAGGAGAGGTGGCAGGAGTGGAAACGGCGCTAGAACAGCAGCGACTGCGGGTACGCATTGGCCGCGTTCTCGTCCACGTAGGTCGCGCTGCCCGGTTGGGCGATGGCGCGCTGGGCGGCGTGCTTGGCCGCCGCCATCACCTCGTGGCGCGTGCCGAACACCCCCGGAAGCACGGGCAGGATGCCGATGGATAGCTTGGGCAGCGGGCGCACCTCGTCACGCCCGTCGCGCGTGCGCAGCACGAAGTAGCCGCGCTCGACCACTTCCGCGGGCACCTGGGCGGCGACCCCGTCGGGAAAGAGCTCGAGCGCGCGCCGGGCGCGCTCATGCCAGTCGTCGCTCTGCAGCAGGACCGCGAAGCGGCTTCCCGAGATGTGGCCCACGAAATCCATGCCCGGCCGGCACACCGACTCGAGCATGCGGGCGGTGGAGTGGATGAGGGCGTCGCCCTTGTCGAAGCCCGCCCCATCGTTCAAGCCGCGCATCTGGTCGATCTCCACGAACCACGCGGTAAATCTCACCCGATCGCGCAGCAGCCGTTCGAGGTGCTCGTTGATCGGCACCTGCCCCGGAAGCATCGTGAGCGGGTTGGTGTAACGCGCCGCCAGCACGCGCGAGCTTTGCAGCGAGCGCATCACATCGGCGCTGGTGCCCATGCCGAGGTAGCGCCCCGTGGAGACGATCACGAAGCCGTCGGCGATGCGGCGCGCATCCGATTCCACGAGCAGCGCCGTGAGGCCGCCCAGCTCGAGGCTCGCCTCGACGCGGATGGGCGCCTCGTCGGCCACCTCGCCGCACGGGCGCGAGGTGAGGCGTGCCGAGTCCGGGCTTGCGACGACCAGCTCGATCTGCGTGCGGGAAACGACGCCCGCGATGCCGCCTTCGTGGTCCAGGATGGGGATGGCGGTGAGCCCGGGCGAGGCCTCGAAGCGCGCGAGCAATGCCGCGATGGGCTCGGCGGCGTCGGCCGGCGCGACCGCGCGCACGAGATCGCCCGCCGTGGGCTCGCTGCCTGCGCGCAGGCGCGCCGGAGCCACGACCGGCACGCGTTTGTCGGTGAACGCTTCCAGGGCGTCGGGCCTCAGCTGCTGGTTGGGATGCTCGGCGGGCCGGCCGATGAAGTATCCCTGCGCGCAGGCGATGCCGATGTCCTTCGCCACGCGGAAGTCCTCCGCGCTTTCGATCCCCTCGGCGATCACCTGCGAGCCGCTGCTCTCGGCGATGTGCTGGATCGCGCGCAGGAACTGCAGCTTCACCGGGTCGATGGCGATGCCGCGTACGAAGTGCTTGTCCGCCTTTACGTACTCGGGCCGCAGCTCCGACCACAGCCTCAGGCTGGCGAAGCCCTCGCCCAGGTCGTCGATGGCGACGCGGAAACCCATCGAGCGGTAGAGCATCAGCGACTCGTGCACGAAGCGGAAGTCGACCGTGGGGTAGTCCTCGGTGAGCTCGATCACGACGTTGCTCGCCGCGAGGCCCAGCTCGCGCATGAAGCGCGCGGCGCGCTGCTGCTCGAAGCCGCGCTGGATGATGAGCTGCGGCGAGACGTTCAGGAACAGGCTTCCCTCGAGGCCGCGGCGGGCGAAGGCCCGCAGGACCTCCTGGATGCACACGATGTTGAGCTCGAGGGCCACGCCCGCGTGCTGCGCGGCGCTGAAGAGCTCCGTCGGCGCGCAGACGAGCGAATCCTGCGGGCCGCGCACCAGGGCCTCGTGGCCCACGATCCGGCCTTCGCGGAAGCCGAAGATGGGCTGGAAGACGATGGACAGCGCCCGCTCGGTGACCACTTGGCGCGCCAGGCGCGCCGCCTCGTCGCGGATTTGCGTGACGTTTTCCTTCATCGCGAAGGAGTGTCGGACTGCACGACCCATTATAGGGCGCGAAATCCGGCGCAAAAAAAAGGCGCCATTCGGCGCCTTTCGTGTCGGATCTTCCGCCCTTCGCCGCGGAACCTACTCGCCGTAGAGCTTCTGCTTCATTTCCCGGCGCTCCTGGGCCTCGATGCTCAAGGTGGCCGTGGGACGCGCGAGCAGGCGCTGGATGCCGATGGGCTCGCCGGTCTCCTCGCAGTAGCCGTAGGTGCCGTCCTCGATTCGGGCGAGCGCCTGGTCGATCTTCTTGAGCAGCTTGCGTTCGCGGTCGCGGGTGCGCAGCTCCAGGGCGTGCTCCTCCTCGAGCGTGGCGCGGTCCGCGGGATCGGGGGCGAAGGAAAGCTCGCGCAGGTGCTCGGTGGTCGCGCCGGCGTTCTCGCGCAGCTCGTTCTGGAGCTGCAGGAGGCGCTCGCGGAAGAACCTGAGCTGCGCAGGGCTCATGTACTCCGACTTGGGCATCTTGATGATCTCGGCCTCGGTCGGAAGCTTCTGTTTGCTCGCCATTGATCCTCTTCTGCTTGCTTTGGGTAGCCGGGGCCCGCAAGGTCCGGGCCATCGACGAAGCCCGGTAGTTTAGCCCACGGGCGGGTCGCCGATCAAACAATGACACCGGGCCCGCCAGATCATTCCGGGCGGGCTTGAGGTTCATTCGGCATCCTTTTGAATCACAAAGGTTTTATACTTGGGCCCATGACCCGGGCTCCGTACTGGCTGGGGGGCTGCCTAGCCCTCGCCGTCCCCCTGCTCCTGCCCTTCGCCGCGGTGGCGGCGACGGCCCTCCTGCCCGCCGGCACGGCCTGGGCCCACCTGGCCACAACGGTGCTGCCGGAATACGTCCGGACCACGCTCGTTCTCCTGGTGCTCGTCGCCCTGGGGGTCGTGATCGTGGGCGTAGCGACCGCCTGGTGCGTGACCGCCTATGAGTTCCCGGGACGGCGCGTGCTCGAGTGGGCGCTGATGCTGCCGCTGGCCGTGCCCGCATACGTGGTCGCGTACGCCTATACCGATTGGTTGCAGTACTCGGGACCGGTCCAGTCGGGCCTGCGAGCCCTCGCCGGTTGGGGGCGCAACGATTACTGGTTCCCGGAAATACGCTCACTGGGAGGGGCGGCCGCGGTATTCGTTGCCGTGCTCTATCCCTATGTGTACCTGATCACCCGCGTGGCGTTCGTGGAACAGTCGCGAAGCGTCGCGGAGGCCGGCAGGACGCTGGGGCTCACGGCGCGGGCGAGCTTCTTCCGGATCACGCTGCCGATGGCGCGGCCGGCCATCGCCGCGGGCGCCGCACTCGCGCTCATGGAAACGCTGGCGGATTTCGGCACCGTCTCCTACTTTGGCGTGCAGACCTTCACGACCGGCATCTTCCGCGCGTGGCTCTCGATGGGGGAACCGGTCTCCGCCGCCCGCCTCTCGCTCATGCTGCTGGGCTTCGTGATCGTGGTGGTGCTGGCCGAACGCGCGGCGCGGGGGCGCGCCCGCTTCCACGCCGGCGCGCAGCGCCGGCCCAGGCCCGCGCGCCGCGCGTTGCGCGGCTGGCGCGCCGCGGTTGCACTCGCCGCCTGCGTCGTTCCGCTGGGCGCGGGCTTCCTGTTGCCGCTCGCCCTCCTGCTCCACCTCGCCTTCTCATCGCCCGATCCGCAATTCGGCGCGCGCTTCGCGCGCCTCGCGGTCAACAGCGCCACCCTTGCCGCGATCTCGGCGGCTTGCGCGGTGGCGATCGCGTTGGTCCTCGCGTACGGCGCGCGGCTCACGCGAAGCCGCGTCGCGGCGGCCGTGAACCGCCTCGCGGGGCTGGGCTACGCGATGCCCGGCGCCGTGATCGCGATCGGCGTATTGATCCCGGTTGCGCGCATCGACCATATGCTTGCCGATGCGGGCATCGCGACGGGACTCGTACTGACCGGCAGCATCGCGATGCTGGTCTACGCCTACCTCGTGCGCTTCCTGGGCATCGCGCTCAATACGGTCGAGGCCGGGCTCGCCCAGGTCACGCCGCACATGGAGGACGCCGCGCGCTCACTCGGCATGGGTGCGACCGCCACGCTCGCGCGCGTGCACGCGCCGATCCTGCGCTCGAGCCTGGTCACGGCGGCGCTGCTGGTCTTCGTGGACGTGATGAAGGAGCTGCCCGCGACCTTCGCGATGCGGCCGTTCAATTTCGACACGCTCGCGGTGCAGGCGTACAACCTGGCTTCCGACGAGCGTCTCGCGGAAGCCTCGACGGCGTCGCTCGCGATCGTCGCGGTCGGCCTGCTGCCGGTGATCTTCGCCGCGCGCCGCCTGGTGCGCGCCGAAACGAACGAGGGCGGCGCCACCGGCGCGGCCCCCGTGGGCGCCTAGGGAATGGCCTAGTTCTGCCCGGGCTTCGGGCCGCTTCCGCCCGGGCAGAACTAGGCCATTCCC
>CAMPHL010000078.1 GCA_946885905.1 uncultured Pseudomonadota bacterium
TCGGCCGAGGTTGGCCACCGCGGCGATGAGCTCCGCGGGATCGACGGGCTTGGCGGCGTGCATGTGGAAGCCGGCGCGGATCGCCTTCAACCGGTCTTCGCCGCGGGCGTAGGCGGTGAGCGCCATGGCGGGGATGTCGCCGTTGCGTTCCGGCGGCAGGGAGCGCACGCGGCGCATGAGGGAGTAGCCGTCTTCGCCGGGCATGCCGATATCGCTCACCAGCACGTCGAAGTTGGTCGCCTCCAGCGCACCCAGGGCCTCGGGCGTCGATCCGGCCGTGAGCACTTCGGCCTTGCAGCCTTCGAGCAGGCGCTGGGCCAGCTCGCGCGCGTCCTCGTCGTCGTCCACGACCAGCACGCGCAAGCCGTCGAGGCGCTGGCTATCCTCGGCCACGACGTCCATCGCCTTCACCTTGCGCTCGCGGCGATCGGGGCTCGCCTCGCCGGCTACGGCGGCGCTGTCCGGCAGGGACACGGTGAAGGTCGAGCCTTGCCCCTGGCCGGCGCTTTCCACGCGGATCGTGCCGCCATGCAGCTCGACGAGTTGCTTGACGATCGAAAGCCCCAGGCCCAGCCCACCGTGGCGCCGCGTGGTCGAAGCATCGGCCTGGCGGAAGCGGTCGAACACCTGCGCCTGGAACTCCGGCGCGATGCCTTCGCCCGTATCCGCGACCGCGAGCTCCACCTTGCCCGGGCCGCGCGCCACCCGCAGCTCGACGCGCCCGCCGCGCGGGGTGAACTTGGTCGCGTTGGTGAGGAGGTTCCAGATCACCTGCTGCAGCCGGTGCGGGTCGCCGCGCACCTGCGAGCCCACGAGGCTCTCGATGCGCGAATCGAGCGCGACGCCCTTGGCTTCGGCGGCGGGCCGCGCTGTCTCGAGGCTGGCGTGCGCGAGCGCGGCCAGATCCACCGTCTCGACATCCAGCCGCACCTTCCCCGACATGATCGCGCTCATGTCGATGAGGTCGTCGATGATCTTCGATTGCGCGCGGGCGTTGCGGTCGATCACCTCGGCGCCGCGCGCCACCTGCTCGCGCCCGAGCTCGGGGCGCCGCAGCATGCTCGCCCAGCCGAGGATGGCGTTGAGCGGCGTGCGCAGCTCGTGCGACAGGGTGGCGAGGAACTCGTCCTTCATGCGGCTCGCCATCTCCGCCTGCCCGCGCGCGTGCTGCTCGCTTTCCAGCGCCTGGCCGAGCGCTTCCTCCATGCGCTTGCGGTCGTGGATGTCGGTGTTGGTACCGTACCAGCGCACGATCGTCCCCATCTCGTCGCGGATCGGAAGCGCCCGCCCCAGGTGCCAGCGCCACTCGCCGTCGTGGCGCCGCAGCGGATATTCGATCTCGTAGGGCTGGCCGGTCGCGAGCGCTTCGCCCCAGAGCTGCTTCACGCGCTCCAGGGATTCGGGCTTGTGCGCGTGCTTCCAGCTCTCGAAGCCGAGCTCGCCCTCGGCAATGCCGGTGTACTCGTACCACTGGCGGTTGAAATAATCGACCTCACCCGCGGCGCTTGCCGAGAAGACGATCTGCGGCATCGCGTCGGCGAGCTCGCGCAAACGGGTCGCTGCCGTATGGCGCTCGGTCACGTCGTAGCCGATCGCGAGGATGCCCGTGACGACGCCTTGCGCCGACCGGACCGGCTGGTACACGAAATCGAGGTAGTGCCGCGCAAGCCTTCCCCATGCGTCGCGCAGTTGCACCGAGATGTCCTCGCCGACGAAGGGCTCGCCGGAGGCATACACCCGGTCGAGGATGTCGAGGAAGCCCTGCGCCGCGGCTTCCTCGATGGCCTGCCTCGCCGGGCGCCCGATGATGTCGCGCCGCGCGACGAGCTGGAAGTAGCGCTCGTTGGCGAAGCGGAAGACGTGCTGCGGCCCCTCGAGCAACGCGAGGAAGGCAGGGGAATGGTCGAACGCCCGCACCAGCCGTTCCTGCTCGCCCGAGGCCTCGCGCCACGCGCGATCGCGCTCGCCCTCGGCGAGCACCGCCGGCGTGTCCTCGTAGCAGGCACAGAACACGCCTCGAATGGCACCGGCCTGGTCACGGATCGGGCTGTACGACCACGTGAACCAGGTGTCCTCCACGTAGCCGCGCCGCTGCATCTTGAGGAGCACCCGCTCGTTCCATGTGGCTTCGCCCCGCTTCATCACGCGCTCGGCCTGTTCGCCCACGATGTCCCAGATCTCCGACCATACTTCGCGGG
The DNA here is from genome assembly GCA_946885905.1 of uncultured Pseudomonadota bacterium. The sequence goes on from CAMPHL010000078.1 coordinate 2,199, forward strand.
CCGGGCGGCCGAACGCCGCCGGATGCTTGTCGCCGAGCACGGGCGCGTACGCGTCGTTGTAGATATTGATGAGCTCGGGACCCCACCAGACGAACATGGGGAAGCGCGAGCCCATGCAGAGGTCGACGGCGGTGCGCAGGGTGACGGGCCAGGATTCGAGCGGGCCTAGGGGGGTGGCCGCCCAGTCTTGCCCGGCAAGGCTTTCCGCCATGGAATCGGGGGACATGGAAGATAGGCCGGCCAGGGCGGACGAAGTTTCCACCGCCAGCGAAAAGATTCCCCTCCCCGCTCCAAAAGGGAGGGGGATTCCACGCCATCAGTTCATGGTGCGGCTCATCACCGAGCGGAAGAGGACGTTCGGCGGCGGCGCAGGAATTACCGGCAGGCTGGGCCCGAGCGCTTCCACGATGATCTCGTTCTCGCCCACGACCTCGATGCGCAGGTTCGCCACGTATGCGTACGAAGTGGACGGCCGCGGGCAGGCGCGGACGGCGCCGCAATCGGCGGGCGCAGCGAAGAACTCCAGCAGCATGCCCTCGAACACCGTAGGGCTCGTCCAGTTGCCCATCTGCACGCTGCCCCAGCGCCCCGCGCCTTCCTTGTCGTAATAGAACCATCCGCCGAGTAGCGCGTCGCTGCCGGTGAAGTTGTGGCTCAGGAACAGTCCCGACCCCAAAGAATCGGCCGCATGCCATTCGCCGGTAAGGTTCACCGACGAGCGCGCCTTGCCTTGCGCGTGGGTGATGATCTGGCCTTCACCGAGGAAGCGGCCGTCGTTGGTGAGCACGACGATGCGCTGCACGCCATCCTGCGTGGGCGTGTAGGTCTGCTGCGCCTGGTAGGGCGTGAAAGCCTGGGCGCAGGCGACCAGCGTCTGCGGCACGTAGAGCTTGAAGACCAGCGCGTTGGACTCGCGCTCCTTGTCGATCGACGGATTGCCGGGGACACATGCGTCATGCCACATGCCATTCACCGTGACGGTGCGCGGCGTATTCGGGGCCGCGACGGCGGGGGTGACGCTCACGATCACCCGGTCGGGCGGGATGGTGAGCTGCGATTGCGCCAGCGCGCAGGAAGGGCCCAGCAGCGCGGTGGCGAGCACCACCGTGCGCCAGGAAGAGCGGAACTGCTTGTACATGAGGACTCCGATATCGGTTATCATGGTGCTGCGGGAAAAATTCCCGCAGCCAGTATGCCCCATAACCCTTGAGCGCACAAGATCCCGGTCCCGCCAGCCGCCTCCTCGAGGCGATGGCGCGCGTGCTGGCGCCGCTGGTGAGGTTGCTCATCGCCCGAGGCGTCACGTACCAGGCGGTGGCCGAAGTGCTGAAGCGCGTCTACGTGAAGACCGCCCGCACGCACTTCGCGCCGGGCGAGGAGACCACCGGCTCGCGGCTGTCGCTCCTCACGGGCCTCAACCGCAAGGAGATCAAGCGGCTCACGGAGGGCGAAACGCAGGCGGTGGAAGTGGAAGGGATCGCGTCGCAGGCGGCCGCGGTGCACGCCGTATGGACCTCGCAGCGGCGGTTCCGCGGCCGCGATGGGGCGCCACGCGTGTTGCCCCGCTACTCGCGCGATCGCCAGCCCTCGTTCGACGAGCTCGTGCGCAACATCACGACCGACCACCGTCCCGCCGCGTTGCTGGAAGAGCTCGTGCGCCTGGAACTGGTGGACGTGGACGCCGAGGGCAACGTCTCGTTGCGCCAGCGGCCGTTCCTGTCCAGGGCGAGCTTCGACGACCGGCTTCGACCCCTGGCCGCGAACCTCGAGGACCACGCCGCGGCGGCAGTGGGCAACGTGCTGGGCCGGGATCCCCCGTTCCTCGAGCGCTCGGTATTCTCCGACGAGCTCTCGGAGGAGTCGGCCGCCCGGCTGCACGCGCTGGTGCAGCAGCGCTGGCGGGAGATCCACGACGAGGTGATCGCCGCGGCGATCACCTCGTCGTGGATCTCCCTTCTATTCGCAGACGAAGGACGAACAATGAAGAGAGCACTCTCGCTGTTGGCCTTGGCTTTGGCGCTGGCCGGCTGCGGCGGCAGCGGCAACACCGGCTCGGACGGAACCGGCGTCGCGCCGCCCCCCACGGACCCCACGGTGGCGAGCGGTCCGCTCACGAGCCTCGGCCCCTTGGGCGTGGCCGGAGCGCGCCTCGACGACGCGGGAACACAGGTCCTGCTGAATGCCAACGCGGCGCGGTTCGCCGGCGATTTGCGGCTGGGGATGTTCGCCGACGCCGAGGGACTGGTCGCGCGCTCCACGGGCACCGGCTTCGCGAGCACTTCCGTCGCGCAGAGCATGGTGCTTGGACCCGTCACGGGCCTGGACCCGGCGCGCGGGGCGCATCCGGTGAACGGCCAGCCGGTGCGCGTCGATTCGAACACGCTGCTCGAGGGCTTCGAGCGCCTCGACCTGCTGGCGGCGGGCGACTATGTCGAGGTGTTCGGCCTGCGCCTGCCCGGCGACGAGGGAACGCTCGCGACGCGCCTCATTGCGCACCGCGCTCCGCAAGACCGCGCGGTCGAAGTCCTCGGCGTGGTGAGCGATTTCTCCGCCGGTCCTCCCGTCGTCTCGTCACCCGGGTTGCGAATCGAACCCGCCAGCGCGCCGGTCGGCATCGCCTCGCCGGCGGGAGTCCAACTCCAGCCCCCCGGGATTTCTTCGCTCCAGGCCGGCGCCAAGGTCCGGGTGCGCGGGACCTACGATCCGGCCTCGAACACGGTGACCGCCACGAGCATCACGACCGGATTCGAAACGGCGCGTCCCGAAGGCAGGCTGGTCTACATCGAGGGTTTCGTCCTGGCGCGGACGAGCACGCTTTATCAAGTGGGTGATCTCTACGTGGACACCACTGCGATCGCGAGACCGCTCACCGTGGGCACCCGCGTGAGGCTTCGTGGCGTGATGGCGGCCGGCTCCCTGCGCGTGGACCAGGTGACCGAGGTCGCGCCGGGTGAGCGGATCGAATACACGGTCGCAGGGCCGGTCGCGACGTTCGGCTCGGTCTCGGATTTCGTTGTCCGGGGCGAGCGGATCGACGCTTCGATGGCGGTCTTCTTCGGCGGCGCCGCGTCGGAGCTCGGACAGGGCCGACGGATCCGCGTGAAGGGCGTCGCCGGGCCGGGGAAAGTCCGGGCGACGGAGGTGGCGATACTGGATTGACCCTCCCCTGCCCCTTCAAGGCGGAGGGGAAGACCCTCACTGGAGTAGAATTTTTCCCGGCGCACCAAGACTGCCGACAACTCTTAGGAGGAGATTCCCCATGAAGCGAACTTTCGCCGTGATCGCCGTGCTCGCCACGACGCTCGGCTTCGCCACGGCAAGCGTGGCGCAGGACGGCACCCTCAAGAAGATCAAGGAATCGGGCGCGATCACGATCGGCCACCGCGACGCCTCGGTGCCGTTCTCGTACTACGACGACAAGCAGCAGCCGGTGGGCTACTCGCTCGACCTGTGCCAGCGGATCGTGAACGCGGTCAAGGCCGAGCTCAAGATGAACGTGATCGAGGTGAAGTACCAGCTCATCACCTCGGCCAACCGCATCCCGCTGATGGCCAACGGCACGATCGACCTCGAGTGCGGCTCCACCACGAACAACCTCGCGCGCCAGGAGCAGGTGTGGTTCAGCAACACCACGTTCGTGACCGCGAACCGCTTCGTGAGCAAGAAGTCGTCGAACATCAAGAAGCTCACGGACATGAAGGGCAAGACCGTCGTGTCCACGGCCGGCACCACCAACATCAAGCAGATCACCGAGCTCAACCAGCAGCACAACCTGGGGATGAACATCATCTCGGCCAACGGCCACCCCGAGGCCTTCCGCATGGTGGAGACGGGACGGGCCGTCGCATTCGTGATGGACGACATCCTTCTCTATGGCCTGGTCGCGCAGTCGCCCAGCCCGAAGGACTACGTGATCTCCTCCGAGGCGTTCTCGATCGAGCCCTATGGCCTGATGGTGCGCAAGGGCGACACGGCCTTCAAGAAGGTGGTCGACGGCGCGCTCGCCGACGTCTTCAAGTCGGGCGAGATCAACAAGATCTACGAGAAGTGGTTCCAGAAGCCGATTCCGCCGCGCGGCGTGAACCTGGGCCTGCCGATGAGCGCGCAGCTGAAGAAGGTGATCGCGAAGCCGACGTCGTCGGGCGATCCGAACGACTACAAGTAAGTAGACCCCTCCACATCCCCCTCCCAATGGGCAGGGGGAGGGTCTTTCGGCCCCGGGACGCGCAATGGGCTACAACTGGCACTGGAAGGTCCTGTTCGAGGCCGAGCCCGGAGGAACGGGTACCTGGCTGCATTACATGGTCGTGGGCCTGGGCTGGACGCTCGCGACCGCGCTGGCGGCCTGGGTCATCGCGCTCGCGCTGGGTTCCGTGATCGGGACCATCCGCACGACCCGCGTCACCTGGGCGGTGCGGCTCGGCAACCTCTATGTCGAGATCTTCCGCAACATCCCGCTCATCGTGCAGATGTTCCTGTGGTTCTTCGTGATGCCCGAGCTGGTGCCGAAGGCGCTCGGCGACTGGATCAAGCAGATGCCGCCGCCGTGGGGCTCGTACGTCCCGGCGGTGCTGAGCCTCGCGATCTACACCTCGGTGCGCATCGCCGAGCAGGTGCGCGCCGGCGTGAATTCGCTGCCGCGCGGCCAGCGCATGGCCGCGATCGCCACCGGCCTCACCGAGGCGCAGGCCTACCGCTACGTGATCCTGCCGCAGACCTTCCGCATCATCCTGCCGCCGCTCACTTCCGAGTTCCTGAACATCATCAAGAACTCCTCGGTGGCGCTCACGATCGGGCTGCTCGAGCTCACCGGGCGGGCGCGCGCCATGCAGGAGTTCAGCTTCCGCGTGTTCGAGGCGTTCGCCACCGCCACCGTGATCTACCTCCTCGTGAACACCGTGGTGGTCTTCGCGATGCGCAGGCTCGAGCGCAAGGTGAGCGTGCCGGGCCTCATCTCCATGCAGTCGGGGCACTGATGGAGAACTTCGACTGGAACGTGATCGAGCGCTCGTGGGTGTACCTCTTCAGGGAGGGCATGGTCTTCACCCTCACGTTGACGGGACTGGCGATGACCGGCGGCATCATCTTCGGGACGCTGCTCGCGATGATGCGGCTCTCTTCGATGAAGCTCCTGTCGGCCGCGGCAGGCGCGTACGTGAACCTGATGCGCGCGCTGCCGCTCGTGCTCGTGATCTTCTGGTTCTTCTTCCTCGTGCCCTACATCGGCGCCTGGCTGACCGGCGCCGGCCGGCCGATCGGCGTGGGCGCGTTCTGGTCGGCGCTCATCACCTTCACCATGTTCGAGGCGGCCTACTACTGCGAGATCATGCGCGCGGGCATCCAGTCGATCGCGCGCGGCCAGGTGTCGGCGGCCTACGCGATGGGGCTCAACTACTGGCAGACGATGGGCTACGTGGTGCTGCCGCAGGCTTTCCGCAACATGATCCCGCTGCTGCTCACGCAGACGATCATCCTCTTCCAGGACACTTCGCTGGTGTACGTCATCTCGGCGACGGACTTCCTGGGTGCCGCGGCCAAGGTCGCCAACCGCGACTATCGCCTGGTGGAGATGTACACCTTCGTCGCAGTCGTGTATTTCATCGTCTCGTTCGCCCTTTCCATGCTCGTGAGGCGCCTGCAGGACCGGGTCGCCGTCATCCGATGATCTCGCTCAGGAACGTCTCCAAGTGGTACGGCAGCTTCCAGGTGCTCGCCGATTGCTCGACCGAGCTCGCCAAGGGCGAGGTGGTGGTGGTCTGCGGGCCCTCGGGCAGCGGCAAGTCCACGCTGGTGAAGTGCGTGAACGGCCTCGAGCCCTTCGAGAAAGGGGAGATCCTCGTGGACGGCATCTCCGTGGGGGACCCGAAGACCAACCTGCCGAAGCTGCGCTCGCGCGTGGGGATGGTCTTCCAGCACTTCGAGCTCTTTCCGCACATGACCGTGGCGCAGAACCTGCGGCTCGGCCAGGTGAAGGTGCTCGGGCGCAGCGAGGCGGAGGCGGACGACAAGGGCGCGAGGCTCCTCGACCGCGTGGGGCTCCTCGCGCACAAGGACAAGTTCCCCGGCCAACTGTCGGGCGGCCAGCAACAGCGCGTCGCGATCGCCCGGGCCCTGTGCATGGACCCGATCGCGATGCTATTCGACGAGCCCACCTCCGCCCTCGATCCCGAGATGATCAACGAGGTGCTCGACGTGATGGTGGAGCTCGCGCGCGAAGGCATGACGATGATGGTCATCACGCACGAGATGGGCTTCGCGCGCAAGGTCGCCCACCGCGTGATCTTCATGGATGGCGGGCGCATCGTCGAGGACGCGCCGAAGGACGACTTCTTCGGCAAGCCGCGCTCGGAGCGGGCGCAGGTCTTCCTTTCGAAGATCCTGCAGCACTGACTA
>CAMPHL010000079.1 GCA_946885905.1 uncultured Pseudomonadota bacterium
GCCATAGGCCGGATGCTGCGGCGACGGATGCACGATGTCGCCCACGTGCAGCACGAACGACGGCCGCGCGCGGTTCAGCGCCGCGACGATCCAGCGGTTGCGTGCGTTGGCGAGGCGGTTGACGGCGAAGTCGGAGGAGGCCTTGCCCTCCTCCTGGTTCACGTGCGTATCGGCGATGACGGCGAAGCGGAAGAGCCTGCGGCCCAGCGCCATCAATTGACTTTCGCGCCGGCAGACCTCACCACGGCCGCCCACCGATCGATCTCCCCCGCCATGAAGGCGCGAAACTGCTCGGGCGTGCCGCCGACCACCTCGGCGCCCTCGTTGCGCAGGATCTCGGCCAGCTCGGGCGCGGAAAGCGCGCTGTTGAACGCGGCGTTCAGCTTCGCGATCGCTTCCTTCGGCGTTCCCGCCGGTGCCATCACGCCGAACCATCCGGTCGCCTGGTACCCGGGGATGCCCGCCTCGGCGATCGTCGGCACCTCGGGCAGCACCGGGGAGCGCTTGTCGCCGGTGACGGCGATCACCTTGATCTTGCCGGCCTTCACGTGCTGGATCGTGCCGGGCATGTTGGCGAACATCATCTGCACGCGCCCGCCCATGAGATCCATGAGCGCCGGCCCGCTGCCCTTGTAGGGAACGTGGGTGATGTCGGCCTTGCTCTGGTTCTTGAACATCTCGCCCGCGAGGTGGATCACGGTCCCCGCGCCGGCCGAGGCGAAGTTCATCGTGCCCGGCTTCGCGCGCGACAACTCGACCAGCTCCTTCACGTTGCGCACGGGGACCTCGGGATGCAGCACGAGGATCCCGTTCAGGTTCACGAGGTGGATCACCGCATCGAAATCCCGCGTGGTGTCGTACGGCAGCGTCTTGTAGAGCGTCTGGTTGATCGCGGTCGACGTTCCCACGAAGAGCAGCGTATAGCCGTCGGGCGCCGATTTCGCGACCAGGTCGGCCCCGAGCGTACCTCCGGCGCCGGGCTTGTTCTCGATGATGACGCTCTGGCCGATCGCGGCGCTCACCTTCTGCGCGAGGATCCGCGAGATGGTGTCGGTCGATCCACCGGCCGAGAACGGCACGATGAACTTGATCGGCTTGTCGGGGTAGGCCTGCGCCGGGGCAACCCAGGCGAACAGCGCGACGACCAGCAGCAGCAATCTCATGATCTCCTCCTTGTCAGCCCAGCCTGTCGTAGGGATTCTCGACGATGCCCTTCACTTTTCCGCGATGGTCCAGCTCGATGCCGAAACGCTCGTAGTACGCCTCCCTGGGGAGGAACTCGTCGCCGATGTGGGCCATCAGCGTGCGCATGCGCGATTCCAGCTCCTCGGCGAGCGGCCGCTCGTCGACCAGGTTGCGAAGCTGGAACGGATCCTCGGCGTTGTCGTAGAGCAGCCAGGGACGATCGATGGTCCGCACGTACGTGTACCGGTCGGTGCGCACGCCGCGGTACTCCATGCGCATCCCCTGGAAATCGGGCACCTGGTCGGGACCGCGGGGATCGCCGATGCTGAACGGGCACGGGTTCATCAGCAGCACGCCGTTGGGCGCACCGCTTCTCTCTGCCGTCACGAACGCGGAGAGATCGACGCCTTCGACGGCCTCCGGCACCGGCAACCCCGCGAGCCCCAGCAGCGTCGGCATCACGTCGATCGCGCTCACCGGGAAGTCGAACACGGACCCCGCCCGGACGCGCCTTGGGTAACGCAGCACGAACGGCACCTTGATCGACTCGTCCCAAGGCCATTGCTTCTTGTAGACGCCATGGGAGCCGTGCATGTCGCCGTGGTCGGAGGTGAAGAGGAGGATCGTGTCCTCGGCGATGCCGGTCTCGTCGAGCGTGGCGAGCAGGCGCGCGAGCTGGTCGTCGAGGAAGGTGGTCTGCGCGTAGTAGCCCCAGAGGTCGTTGCGCGGCGGCTCCGGGCAATTGGCACGCGCAGGGATCGCCTGCGCGTCGTAGAGGTCGAGGTAATCGCGCGCAACCGTGCGGTACGGGTGATGCGGCGGCCCCCACGAGAGCACCATGCAGAATGGTTTCTCGCGCGAATGGCCCTTCATGTAGTCGATCGCGAGGGTGGTCTGCGACTCGGCGTCGTAGCCCTCCCATCGGCGCGGCTCGGGCGAGTCTCCGGCGAAATAGATCGAGCGGTCGTAGTTGTGGTCGAAGTTCGCCGCGGCCCAGAAATCGAACCCCTGCCGCGGCGGTCCGGGCGGGACCCAGGCCGGGCGATCGCCGCCGTTGAGGTGCCACTTGCCGATGTACGCGGTGTCGTAACCGGCCCGGGCGGTCGCGTGCGCGAGGCTGGTCTCGGTCGTGGCGAGCGGGATGTCGTTCAGCACGAGGCCCAGCGAAAGCGGCGTGCGGCCGGTCAGCAGCGCCCCGCGGTACGGTGTGCAGACGGGCATCGGCGACACACCCGTCCTGAAGATCGCCGATTCGCGCGCGAGGCTGTCGAGGTGCGGGGTGATGACCGGCTCCTCGCCGGCGTAGCCCACCGAGCAGGCGCGCAACTGGTCGGCGAGGACGATGAGGATATTGGGGCGGCGCGATGGCATCGGCCCAATATCCCCCGCCTGCTACGATGACTCAAATACCAATTTTCGCCCCGACCCATAGACGAAAGCTATGCGCCTCATCCAGTTGCGATCCTTCGTGGCGGTAGCGCAGGCGGGTGGTTTCACCGCCGCGGCGCGCCAGCTCCACGTGAGCCAGCCCACCCTCACCAAGCAAGTGCGCTTGCTCGAGGAGCAGTACGGCGTCGAGCTCTTCCATCGCCTGGGCCGCACCGTACGCCTCACCGAGACCGGCGAACGCCTCTTCGCGTTGACGGGGCAGTTCACGGGCATCGAGGCGGACGCCCTGCATCTGCTCAAGGACGCAGGCGAGCTGCGATCCGGGCGCCTGACGGTGGGCGCCGTGAGTCCCATCCAGGCCACCGACATGCTCGCCGCCTTCAGCCGCAGGTTCCCCTCGATGCAGGTACGGGTGCGCTTCGGCAACTCCGAGACGGTGCTGCGCGAGCTGCTCGATTTCCGCACCGAGGTCGCGGTGCTCGCACACTTCGCCGACGACGAGCGGCTGCACGGCATGCGCTTCGGTCGCAGCCCCGTGGTGGTGCTGGTGCCCAGGGAGCACCGCTTCGCCACGCGGCGCACGCTCCGGATCGAGGAGCTCGACGGCGAACGGATGATCTTCCGGGAGGAAGGTTCGACCACCCGCAAGGCGATCGAAGCGGCCTTCGCCCGCGCGCGCGTGAAGCCCCAGGTGGTCATGGAGCTGGGAAGCCGCGAGGCGATCCGGGAGGCGGTGGCCAAGGGCGTCGGCCTCGGCATGGTCGCCGAATCGGGCCATTCGCCCGACCCGCGCGAGCGCATGGTGCGGCTATCGAATGCGGAAGTCTGGACCGAGACTCACGTGGTCTGCCTCAAGGTACGGCGCTCGGCTCGGGCGGTGAACGCGTTCTTCGAGATCGCCGAGGAGCTGGTCAGGAAAAGATCCAGGGCTCCGCGCGCCTGCGCTTCTCCTCGTACGCCCTGATCTCGTCGGCGCGCTGCAGCGTGAGGCCGATCTCGTCGAGGCCGTTGAGCAGGTTGTGCCTGCGCGTGGCGTCGATGTCGAAGTGATACGACTTGCCGCCCGGAGTGGTGACGGCCTGGCTTTCCAGGTCGATGGTGAGCTTGTAGCCGGGATGGGCCTGGACCTCGTTGAAGAGGTGGTCGACCTCGAGCTCCGTGAGCCGCACGGGCAGGAAGCCGTTCTGCAGGCTGTTGTTGAAGAAGATGTCGCCGAAGGAAGGCGCGATCACGGCCTTGAAGCCGTACTGCTGCAGCGCCCACGGCGCGTGCTCGCGCGAGGAGCCGCAGCCGAAGTTCTTGCGCGCGAGCAGGATCGTCGCGCCCTGGTACTGCGGATAGTTGAGGACGAAGTCCGGGTTGGGCTTGCGCGTGCGTGGATCCTTGCCGGGCTCGCCGATGTCGAGGAAGCGCCACGCATCGAACACGTTCTCGCCGAAACCCGTGCGCTTGATCGACTTGAGGAACTGCTTGGGGATGATCGCGTCCGTGTCGACGTTGGCGCGGTCGAGCGGGACTGCGAGGCCGGTGTGGCGGGTGAATTTCTCCATGGCGATTCCATTATAGGCGGGCTCCAGGGCGCGATATACGGCTGCGGGGAGCGGCGGACGCAGCCACCGCGCCGATCGGGCGAGCGCCTTCCAGCGCACGGCGCGCATCACCGATACGAAATGAACCGGGGGGAAGCTCGCAGGGCCATTTCCGGTTACCCGCAAGGAGCACCCCATGAAGAAGATCGCAACGCTCGCGTGTCTCTTGCTGGCGACGCCCGTGTTCGCCCAGCAAGGAGGCCCCTTCCGCGCAACGCTTTCCGGCTACAACGAAGTGCCTTCGGTGAACACGATGGCCGAAGGAACGTTCGAAGCCCGCGCCAACGGCCCCTCGGTCGACTACACGCTCACCTATTCGGGACTCCAGGCTCCGGTCACGATGGCGCACATACACTTCGCGCAGGAGCACGTGAACGGCTCGATCATCGTATGGCTGTGCGGCACCGAGTCGAACCCCGGGCCCGCTGGCACGCCCGCCTGCCCCGGCACGGGCGGCACGGTGCAGGGAACGTTCACCTCGGCGAACGTGCTCGCCTCCTCGACCGCCACGCAGCAGTTTCCGGCGAGCGACCTCGAGGCGCTGATCGACGCGATGCTCGCTGGCGCCGGGTACGTGAACGTGCATTCGACGGCTTCTCCGGGCGGCGAGATCCGCGGCCAGGTCAGCGCGCGGGGCAACAGCCCGCAATAGATAGTTGGATGGTTCGTCGCCCCGGGCGCCGCCGTTACGGCGATAGCCCGGGACCGCAGCCTACCGAGCGTAGTCCGGATGCATCCCGTAGACGTTGAGCGTCACCGCGTTGGCGCCCGAGTCGTTGTGCAAGCTGTGGATCGCATCCGACTCCAGCGCCACGATGGTCTTCGTGTCGATCCGCTCCGAACCGTCGCGCACGAGCTCCCCGCCCTCGCGCTTCCAGCGATGCTGCGTCTGCCAGCCCTCGAGCCCGCCGATCACCACCCACGTGCCGTGAGCGTGTGGCTCGGCCTCCTCTCCGGGCTGCGCGGTGAAGACGAAGACGGCCAGCGAGTGGTCGTGCTCTTCGTGGAGCAGGCAGGACTCCGTCGCCGTCATCGAGGGTCGCAGCCAGTTGTGCTTCATCATCATCAGCTGCTTCACCTTGCCCCTCACCTGCTCCAGCATCTCCGGCTCGGGCGCGCCGAGGGCCGCGATCTCCCGCAGGTCCTCGACGAGCCGCTTGACCGAGTAGCCGGTATCGCACACGGCCGGATTACGCCGGTTCCTTCACGATGCGCAGGTACGGCTTGGGCGCCTTCCAGCCGCCGGGGAAGCGCTGGCGGGCTTCTTCCTCGCCCACCGCCGGGACGATCACGACGTCGCCGCCCGGCTTCCACTGCGCGGGTGTCGCGACCTTGTGCTTGGCCGTGAGCTGGATCGAATCGATCGTGCGCAGGATCTCGTCGAAGTTGCGCCCGGTGCTCATCGGGTAAGCGAAGAACGCCTTCACCAGCTTGTCGGGGCCGATGATGAATACCGTGCGAACGGTGGCGTTGTCCGCCGCCTTGCGGCCCTCGGACTTGTCGCCGGCGTTCGGGTGGAGCATGCCGTAGGCCTTGGCGACCTTGAGGTCGTGGTCGGCGATGAGGGGGTAGTTGAGCGCCGCGCCCTGCGTCTCCTCGATGTCCTTGGCCCATTCCTTGTGGTCGCCGACCGTATCGACGCTCAGGCCGAGGACCTTCGTGTTGCGCTTGTCGAACTCGGGCTTGATGCGGGCGAGGTAGCCCAGCTCCGTGGTGCAGATGGGCGTGAAGTCCTTCGGGTGCGAGAACAGCACGCCGTAGGAATTGCCCAGCCACTCGTGGAAGTTGATCCTGCCTTCGGTGGTGTCGGCGGTGAAATCGGGCGCCTGGTCTCCGATGCCGGGAGAGGTAATCATTGCAATCTCCTGTGTGTGTTTGGAAGTCACGCGGGCCCCGACGGGTTCGAGGTGCGCACGATCCGAGGCGCGCGTTGGACAATCCAATGTACTCCTCGCGTCGGGTCCCTGGCGGAATGAGCTGATAACCGACGCGCATGAGCTCGCGTTGGTGCAATCGGTCCGCGATGCCCGGGCCCCAATCAGATATGGAACGTCCCGAACACGCCGAACGGCGCGAGAAGCGCCCAACGAAGCAACGGGGGAAATGGCTCCCGCGCCAGCCCCACGTCGGGCGCTACTTCGCCTTGGCCTTCTGCACCGACTCGGTCTTCCCGGGCAGCGCCTCGACGTAGCCGCCGAGCGAGGCCTTGGCGGGACAAATCTTGAACACGGGACACTTCGGGCAACCAACGGCGAGGGCCACGGGGCAGATCTTCACTGTTGTCTCCCTGGATCGATCCAGCGGGCATATTACGCCGCCGCTTCCGCATTTGTGCGGGACGCTCCGGCCCCATCCATCTGCGCTATAATGCTGGTGCAGGATCAGTCAAGCAGTCGAAGTCTCAGTCTCCCTCCCAGCCGCCCCGCGCGGTGCCAGTCGGCAGTCAATTCCCCTACTTGATGGTTCGTGACCCGTTTCCGGGTCGGGTTTCGCCCGGAGTCAATCAATTAGGAAGGAATTTTGCAATGGCAAAAGGCACCGTGAAGTGGTTCAACGACGCGAAGGGTTTCGGCTTCATCACGCCGGCTGACGGCGGGAAGGACCTCTTCGCCCACCACACCGAGATCCAGATGGGCGGCTTCAAGAGCCTCAAGGAAGGCCAGGAAGTGGAATACGAGCCGATCAACGGCCAGAAGGGGCCCGCGGCTTCGAAGATCCGCGCGGTCTAAGGTCGTCACCGGGCGCGGCTGCTGCCGCGAAGCCCGGGGCCCCACCGAAAAGCCCGGTCTGAGACCGGGCTATTTTCATTTGCGCGTGAGCGCCGCCAGCTTCGAGCCCAGCAACGGGCGCAGCTCGGTGAAGAACTCCTTGCGCTTCGCATCGCCCAGGAAGGACCGCGCAATCAAGCGACAGGTCTCGCCGTCGGACGAGCCGGCGGCGTGGTCGAGCACGGCGAGTATCGCGACGACCTCGGGCTGGAGCTGCTCCCGGCCGATGGGGCTTTCGTGCGACAGGCATTCGCCTACGCGCGCGAGCACCTTCGCCATGAAGACGTGCGGAACCATCGATCCCAGCGCGTTGACATGCTCGCGGCGAGCCTCGCCCAAGGCGGGCGAGACGGCGCTCAGCTGTTCGATGAGGTCGAGGTTGTTGAGGGCCGCTCGCGAGCGGGTGCGCACCAGGAGCTCGCCGCGCTCATCGGGAGACGTGCCACGCAGCCGAACGGTACGACCGCCGTACTTGAACGGCTCCCGGATCTCACTCATCCCGCAGCATGGACCCATTCCAGGCCCGTGGCGAGAAACTTTGGGCGAAGCCGTTCAACCGCCATGCACCTGGGCCCGGGTCACCGGACCGAGCAGCGGCCTCAAGTCCTGGAAGAAGATCTCCACCTCTGCGTCGCGCACGAACGAGATCGCGACCACGTTGCGCGCTTCCCGGTCGCCGTGCGCCATGCCTTCCTCGAGCGCGGCGAGCATGCCCTTGATCTCCGGGCCGTTGGCGTCCATCGCGTGCGCCGCGCCGAGCACGAAGCAATCGCCAAGGCGAGCGAGCACGGCGGCCATGAACACGTGGGGGATGAGGGTGCCATAGGCGGCCAGGTGCAGGCGCCGCGCCTCACGCAACGCAATCGACGCGGCACAAAGCTCTTCCACGAGCTCGGCGCAACTGAGCGGCTTGCCGCGCGCGGGCCGCCCGGGGCCGCGGTGCGCGTCCGGGGAACGGGGATTCATGCGCCCCGGACGGCAATGGCCCGATAAGCCGCCGTTACCTCTACCACTTCGCGACGTCTTCCGATTCCAGGGAGAACTTCGTCACCGGCGCCCTGGCTGCGATCGCCTCGGCCTCGGCCTTGAGGAAGGCCTCGGAGAGCTTGAGGCTCAGCGTCGCGATGTTCGTCGCGCTGGCGGCGAGCTTCACCGCGTCCTGCGAGATCTCGGTGTTGCGCGCGACGAGCTCCACGTAGATCTGCACGGCGAGATGGTGCGCGCGCTCGTCGGAATGGGACCCGGATTCATGGGGGACCATGCTCGCTCCTTCGGGGCAAACGTCGACTATGCGCCCAATCCCGGCCCCGCGCCGGGGCCGTCGCGTGCTATTGTTGATGGCGCCCGGTCGTATCCTTCATGGCCACGCCCTCGCGGCCCAATCGGGCGATCGATTCCAGCCTGTTCTCGCGCCGCATTGCGGCGTCAATCGACTTCGCCTTCCCACCGGAGACGTGCAATGCCCAAACCGAATTACGCGTTCGCCAAACGCCAAAGAGAATTGGCCAAGAAGCAGAAGAAGGAAGCCAAGCAGCGCGAACGTGCGGCCGACAAGAATCCCGCCGCCGACCCCGCGCCCAGCGACGCTCCCGCCGCAACCCAACCCGAAACCCCTGGAGGTTGAAAATGGCTAAAGGCATCGTGAGGTTC
>CAMPHL010000080.1 GCA_946885905.1 uncultured Pseudomonadota bacterium
CTTCCGGCGAAGGCGCGCCCCGAGGGTTGTCCCAATCGCGAGGAGCCTGGCGGCTGCGTGTGATTGCGCTCGCGCGATCATCGCAGGGTAGGCAACCTCGACAAATAGATCGTCACACCGATCGCCACGGCGACCATCGCGATCGCGGCCCACGGAATGCCGACGTGAAGGCTCGCCCAGCCGATCGAAAGCCACAGCATGGCGAGCGCGACGACCTTGGCGCGCAGGGGAATGCCGCGGCCCTCCTCGTAGGCGGTGAGGTAGGGACCGAAGCGCGGATGCGAGTGCATCCATCGATGCGCGGCCGGCGAGCCGCGAAGGAAGCACCAGGATGCGAGCAGCAGGAATGGCGTCGTAGGCAGCAGCGGCAGGAAGATTCCCGCCACCCCGAGCGCGAGGGACAGGGCACCGGCGGCGGCGTAGAGCGGTTTCACACTCGAACTATAGCGGCGCCCAGGCGCGCTATGCGATGCCGGCGAGCTCCTTCACGTGCGCCGCGGCGCTGCGCGCGAGGCTGAACAGGTCGTATCCGCCCTCGAGGCACGAGACGAGCCGCCCGTCGCAATGGCGCTCGGCCACCTCGACGAGCGCGCGCGTGACCCAGGCGTAGTCCGACTCGACGAATCGAAGCTCCGCCATGTCGTCCGCGCGGTGGGCGTCGAAGCCCGCGGAGACGAAGACGAGCTGCGGGCGGAAGCGCTCGAGCGCGGGAATCCAGGATCGTTCGACCGCTTGCCGCAACGCTTCTCCATCGGCGCCGCGCGGCAGGCCGATGTTCACCATGTTGGCGCCTCGCGGCTCCTCGCCAAGGAAAGGATAGAGCCCGCGCTGGAAGGTCGAAACCATGAGCACGCGGTCGTCGCCGGCGAGGATGTCCTCCGAGCCGTTGCCGTGGTGCGCGTCGAAGTCGGCGAGGGCCACGCGCTCGAGGCCCAGGACGTCGAGCGCGTGGCGGATGCCCACGGCCGCGTTGTTGAAGATGCAGAAGCCCATCGCCTGGTCGCGCGTCGCGTGATGGCCCGGCGGGCGCAGGGCGCAAAAGGCGCGCTGGAATTGGCCTCCCACGACCGCTTCGGCGGCGAGGATGGCAGCTCCCGCGGCGCGCAGCGCCGCCGCGAGCGAGTGCGGCCCCATCCACGTGTCGGGGTCGAGGTGCAGGTACCCCTCGCGTGGCGCGGCGGCGTGGATCTCGCCTACGTATCGCGCGGTGTGCGCCCGCGCGAGCTGCTCCGGGGTCGCGAGCGGCGCCTCGCATGGCGCCAGATACGGCATGACCCGCGTGGAGGTGAGGAAGTCGGAGATGGCGTCGAGCCGCCCCGCGCATTCGGGGTGGTCGGGTCCCATCTCGTGTCGACGGCAGTCGGGATGCGTGATCCAGGCGCAGGACATGCGGGGCGCGGGCTACGGCGAAGCGCGCTCGACGGGCGTGGTGGGCGCTTCGACCTCCATCACGCGCCGCCCGTTTCGAAGAACCGGCTCATGCGCTCCAGTCTGCGACCCCGGTTCGGGCCGCGTCTTGAGCCGCGTCAAGGGGCCTCCTTCGCCGCCCGCGCCCCAGTCCGGGGAGTCCCGTTGACCGGGCGCAAGGCCGGCGCCTGGCGACATGGGAGGATCGATCCAGGGGGTGTTTCCCCATCACGGAGGCGAAGATGACAGACCGTAGCCGCGACGAATACGTGCGCCGATTCAAGCAGCAGATCGATGCCTGGAATGCGGACATGGGACGCTGGCAGGGAAAGGCCGCGGAAGCCAAGGCCGATATCAAGGAGCGCCTGGACAAGGAGCTCGACGTGCTCAAGGCGCAGCGCGAGCTGGCGCGCTACAACCTGCGCTTGCTCGAAGGGGCCTCGGCCGGCGCCTGGGCCGAGCTGGTCCAGGGCGCGGACGACGCCTGGGATCGCATGAGGCTCGCCGCCGAAGCGGCGGCGACGTACTTCGGCGAGCCCGCCACGGCGGACAAGGCGCCGAAGAGGCCGGTTCGGCGCTCGCAAGGAACGTGATCGGCGTCAAGCCGCAAGCCGGCCGGCCGCCTAGGATGGATTGCATGGAGGCGAGCGCCAATCGGGGCGCGAAGCCGAACCCAGGAGAGCAAAAATGTCCATCGAGATCTTCCGGGAAGTCGCACTCGTGGCGGTCTTCGTCGCATTCATCGGCGTGCTGCTCGCGGCGGTCACGCCACGCGGGCTCACGAGCTTCGAGGAAGCCGTGAGGATGCCGAGCGGGCACAAGCCTTCCGGCCGGGCCGAGGAAGGCCGCTAGCTCGCGGCCTTACGCGAGTCCTTCGTTCAGCATCTTTCGCCTGAGGAACGCGATCTGGGTCTGGAGCGCAAGCTCCTTGGGGCACAGATCCTGGCAGGCGAGCAGCGACATGCAGCCGAACACTCCGTTGTCGTCTCCCACGAGCTCGTAATAATCGGCATCGGAGCGGCGGTCGCGCGGATCCAGGCGGAAGCGGGCGATCTTGTTGAGCCCCACGGCGCCCAGGAAGTCCGGGCGCATGCGGGCCGTGCCGCAGCCGGCCACGCAGCAGCCGCATTCGATGCAGCGGTCGAGCTCGTAGATCTTCTCGGCGAGCTCGGGCTCCATCGGCTGCTCGATGCGGCCGATGTCGACCTTCTCGCCGTTCAGGTGCGCCCAGGCCTCCAGGCGCTCGCTCATCCCGCGCATCCACTTGCCCGTGTCGACCGAAAGATCGCCGATCAGCTCGAAGAAGGGCAGGGGCGCGAGCGTGATGTCCGGCCCCGCATGCTTCGTGAGCGTGCGGCAGGCGAGGCCCGGCCGGCCGTTGATCACCATCGCGCAGCTGCCGCAGATCCCGGCGCGGCAGACGAAGTCGAACTGCAGCGACGGATCGAGCTTCTCGCGGATCTCGGTGAGCGCCATGAACAGCGTCATGCCCTCGCCCTGCTCGATCTCGAAGGTCTGCTGGCGGGGGACGCTTCGCGGGTCCCTCGGGTTGTATCGCAGTACGTGCAGCCGGATCTTCTGCCCCGTGGAGGGCGCGGGAACGGCCCGGGCCGTAACCGATGTGATGGGGATGGTGGCGTGGTCCATGGGCCTTACTCCGCGGCTTGGGGGAAGCGCTCGTCGAGGCGCTCGTTGGGCCCGCGCAGCGACGCGGGCAACAGATGCTCGTACGGCATGAGCGCGCGCTGGCGCTCGAACCTGTCTCCCAGGCTGTCCTTCACCTTGTCGACCTCGGCCTGGCGCTGCGCCGTATCCGGGTGGTCGGTGAAGTCCCTGGCGCCGTAACCGCGCCACCCGGGGGGCAGCTCCATGCGCTTCACGTCGAGGGGCTCGTAGGCGAGCGTGGGCAGGGTCTCGCCTTCCTTCCAGGTGGCGAGCGTGCGCTTGAGCCAGGCCGCGTCGTCGCGCCGCGGGAAGTCCTCGCGGAAGTGGGCGCCGCGGCTCTCGGTGCGGGTGAGCGCGCCGTAAGCCACGCAGAGCGCGAGCTTGAGCATCCTTTGCACGCGATACGCGGTCACGAGCTCGGGGTTGGCTCCGGGCTGCGCGTTGCGCAGGCCGATGGCACGGCTCTTGAGCAGCAGTTCCTGCAGCTCCTGCACCGCGGCCTGGAGGTCCGCGCCGGTGCGGAAGATGCCGACCTTCGCGGTCATGATTTCCTGCATGCGCGCCTTGAGTGCCGACGCGTCCTCGCGCCCGCCTCCGGTCGCGATGCCTTGCAGCTTCGCGGCTTCCCGGACGAGGAAGTCGTTCACCAGGCCGGTCGGGATCGCCACGGCGTTGTCGCGCACGTCGCAGAAGTCGGCGATGAACTCGCCCACGATCATTCCCGCGACCACCGTCTCGGCCACCGAGTTGCCGCCGAGCCGATTGAACCCGTGCATGTCCCAGCAGGCCGCCTCGCCGGCGCAGAAAAGCCCCTTCAGCGTGGGACTTTCGCCCGTGGGCAGGGTGCGCACGCCGCCCATGGTGTAGTGCTGCGCCGGCCGCACCGCCACCATCTGCCTGGTGGGGTCCACCCCCATGAAGTAGCGGCAGATGTCGTAGACCTCGCGCAGGTTCTTCCTGATGTGGGCTTCGCCCAGCAGCGTGATGTCGAGCCAGAGGTGGTCGCCGAAGCGGTTCCTGGCCCCCTTGCCCTTGCGGATGTGCTCTTCCATTCTCCGGCTCACGACGTCGCGCGAGGCGAGCTCCTTCTTCTCGGGCTCGTAGTCGGGCATGAATCGGTGGCCGTCCACGTCCTTGAGCAGGCCCCCGTCGCCGCGGCAGCCCTCGGTGAGCAGGATTCCCGCCGGGAAGATCGGCGTGGGGTGGAACTGCACCGCTTCCATGTTCCCGAGCGCCGCGGCTCCGGTTTCGAGCGCGAGCGCGTGGCCGATGCCCTCGCAGATCACCGCGTTGGTGGTGACCCGGTAGAGCCGACCCGCGCCGCCGGTGGCGAGCGCCGTCGCCTTGGCGACGTAGGCGGAAAGCTCGCCCGTCACGAGGTCGCGCACCACTGCGCCGTAGCAGCGCCCGCCGTCGTGGATGAGCGCGAGGGCCTCCTTGCGCTCGAGCACGGGGATCGACTCGGCGATCGCGCGGTCGGCGACCGCGGTGATCATCGCGTGCCCGGTGCCGTCGGAGACGTAGCACGTGCGCCACTTCTTCGTCCCGCCGAAGTCGCGCTGCGCGAGCAGGCCGTGGGCCTCGTCTCGCTCGGTGAGCGTCACCTTCTGCCCGTTGATGACGACTTCGCGGTCGCCTTTCTTCACGCGGCTCCACGGGACGCCCCAGGCGGCGAGCTCCCTCACGGCCTTGGGGGCGGTGTTCACGAACATGCGCACGACTTCCTGGTCGGCGCCCCAATCGCTGCCGCGCACCGTGTCCTCGAAGTGCACGTCCTCGTTGTCGCCCTGGCCTTTCACCACGTTTCCGAGCGCGGCCTGCATGCCGCCCTGCGCGGCCTTGCTGTGCGAGCGCTTGGCCGGCACGAGGGACAGGATGATCGCGTCGTGCCCGCGGCGCTTCGCGGCGACCGCGAGCCGCAGGCCCGCGAGCCCGCCGCCGATGACCAGGACGTCCGTATAGATGATCTTCACCTGGGCACTCCGGGCGGCACCGCCGGCCGCACCCACGCAGGCGTGTACCGCTCGCCCACGCGATCGCGATGGTCGTAGCCGATCTTCATGTAGGCGCCGAGCGTGGCGAGGCCCAGCACGATGAAGAACGCCGTGAGCGACCACTTGAGGATCGACAGGCGCCTGCGGCCCGCGCCGGGCTCCTCCCCGACGAACCATCCCCATTTGAGCGCGAGTCGATAGAGCCCGATGCCGGCATGGAGCTCAACGCAGAAGAGCGCCACGAGGTAGAGCGGCCACCAGCGGCCGCTCCAGACGCGGTCCGCGGACCCGTAGGGGCCGATCGCGTCGGGGTGCATCATCATCTGGTAGAGGTGCGCCGAGGCGATGAAGAACAGCAGGAATCCGGTCACGGCCTGCACCCACCACAGTGTCGTGTCGCCGTGGGCGAGCATCCGTCGGTGCGCCAGGAAATCGCGGTACTGGCGGTAGTTCGCCGGGAGCTTGCGCATCGCGAGGAATGCGTGCGCCACCACCAGCGCGAAGACGCCGGCCACGACCACCGAAACGAGGCCCGGGAACGCGGTCCCGAAGAAGAAATAGCCCTCGAACATCCTGCTGACGGTCCACATCGCGTCCTTCGACACGAGGATCGAGGACACGAAGAACATGTGGCCCCACATGAAGAGCCCCAGGATGAGCCCGGTCGCGCTCTGCGCGAGGTCCATGCGCGCAGGCCAGCGACTCTTCCTCCCGTGCTCCGCGAGGCCGACGCCGGCGATCATGGTCGAGGAACGGTTCATGGAGCAACGTTGCCCGTGATGGCATTCATGGCCTGTCGCGCCTTGTCATCGCGGACACCGGCCCGAGAGAGGTAGGTGATCGCCGAGCGCCGCGACGAGCGCGGGAACCAGCATCGGGCGTATCGACATCGCAGGTCCTCCTCCAGGCAGTTCCTGCATTGATACGCCGGGGCGCACTCGCTCGCATGATCCAGATCAAGCGGCGTTGCGAAAGGCTCGGCGGGTGGGCCGGGCACCTGGGACGTTCGCCATTGCGGAACGGGCGAAGGGCGACGGATCGATGGCCCTCAAGGATTGCGAGCCGGAAGTGCCGCCATTGCCGGTTAGCGCCAGCGTCCGCCGAATCCCCACCAGGCGTCGTTCAGCCGCTCGCGCTGCTCGTCGGTGAGCACCGTGTCGACGCGCTCTCTGGTGGCGCGGTTGAGCGCGAACATGCGCTCGCGCAGCGGCGCCATCGCCTCGAAGTTCGGGGTGCGCTCGCGCAGCTGCTGCACGCGCAGCTCGTGCATCTCGTCCATCAGCGCGACGCGCTCGGGCCAGCTCTCCTGGAAGATCGCGGCGATGCGCGCGCGTTGCTCCTCCGTGAGGCCGAGCTCCTCGGCCGCGCCCGCGCGAAGGCCGCAGCCGCCCGGCGTGAACGCGCCGCCGTCGTACGTCATCGCACCGGGTCCCATGCCGCGGCCGTAACCGCCTGCACCTGCATGGCCCCAGGGACCGAGCCCCATCTGGGCCGATGCCGCGCCGCAGGCGACTGCCATCGCGATCGCGCCCAACCACCGTTTGCGTCTCATGTCAGCTCCTCGTGATGATGGTGTCTGTCTTGATCGTGCTCCCCATGCGGCGAAGGGGGTTGACCGCAGTCAACCGGGTCGGGAAGGGAGCGGAATAGAGTCTTCGGTGGAGGTCGCTTCAACATGCGCACCGAGCCCGTCCGGCCGGCCGATCCGCTCGCCGCGAGCGCCGCGCTGGTGCGCGCACTGCGCGACCCGGCATGCGGATAGCAGGCCGTCGGCGCGGTCGAGGTGATCGAGACCCACATCTCGTACGTCCTGCTGGCCGGCGAGTTCGCCTACAAGCTCAAGAAGCCGGTGAAGCTGCCGTTCCTCGACTATTCCACCCTCGAGGCGCGGCAGCGTTGCTGCGCGGAGGAGCTGCGGATCAATCGGCGCACTGCGCCAACGCTCTACCTCGGTGTCGAGAACGTGGGGGGTGACCCGGCGAGCCCCCGGATCGGGCGAGTCGAGCCGCTCGTCGACGTTGCGGTGAAGATGCGCCGCTTCCCGCAGGAGGCGCTGCTGGACGCCATGGCGCGCGAAGGCACGTTGCGGGCCGAACAGGTCGACGCGCTCGCCGAGGTGGTGGCGCGGCTGCACGAGAATGCCGCCCGCTCGCCGGCGCCCCGGGAGGCCATCTCTGCCGCTCGTTTCGCCACACCCGCGCTGGCGAATTTCGACGAGATCCGCCGAGCCGGCGTCGACTCGGCGCTCGAGCGGCGCCTGCTCGCGCTGGTTGCATGGACGGCCGCGGAAGCCGACGCGGTTTGTGGATGGGTGCAGGAGCGCGCCGGCGCGGGCTTCGAGCGGGAATGCCATGGTGACCTGCATCTGGGAAACGTGGTCCTCGTCGACGGCCGCCCCGTTGCATTCGACGCCATCGAGTTCTCGGCGGGGCTGCGCTGGATCGACGTGGCCTGCGATGCCGCGTTCACGGCGATGGACCTGCATCGCCACGGCCTGCCGCGCTTCGCCGCGCGCTTCCTCGACCGCTATCTCTCGCTCACGGGCGATTACGGCGCGCTGCCGGTGCTGCGCTACTTCATGGTTTACCGCGCGATGGTGCGCGCCAAGGTCGCCGCGCTCGCGCTGGCCCAGGCCGTGGCGTCATCCCCCCGCGCCGTCGCGCGCCGCGAAGAGCTGCGGACGTGCGTCGAGCTCGCCGAGCGCCTCTCGCGGTCCGGACGCAGCCTGGTGGTGGCCATGCACGGGCTTCCGGCTTCGGGCAAGACCACCGTCTCGGCACGCCTGCTCGAGGCGCTCGGGGCGGTGCGCGTGCGCTCGGACGTGGAGCGCAAGCGCCTTGCCGGCCTCGCGAGCGAGGCCCGGGCAGGGGCGCCTCCGGGGGAAGGCATCTATGGTGCCCCACAGACCGCCGCGTCCTACGATCGCCTGGAAGAAGTGGCGCGATCCGCGCTCGCAGGCGGCTTCCCCGTGATCGTGGATGCGACCTTCGCCCGACGCGAGCAACGCGAGCGCTTCCGGGAGTTGGCCCGCGCGCGGGGCGCGAGCTTCCACCTGGTGTCGTGCACCGCGCCCAAGGCGAAGCTGCGCGAGCGCATCGCGCGGCGCGCGCGCCTGGGCGGGGACGCTTCGGACGCCGGCACCGCGGTGCTGGAAGCCCGCATCCGCACCGACGATCCGCTCGGCGAGGACGAGAATGCGATCACGGTCGATACCGCCGCGCCTGAGGCCGATGCGGTCGTGGCGTCGCTGGCCGAGCGGCTAGCCGCACCCTGGCGCTGAGCGCGGGCGCAAAGCCGATCGCGCGGCTCAACGCGACCAACTCGCGCGCACGAAGTGCTCGTCCTTCGCGGCCGACCATTCAGCGGCACATCCCTCGTCCTTGACGGTGGTCAACCGCGCGGCCCCGCGCCTTGGGACCATGGGTTCCATGAAGACGAGGACAAGTGAAAGAAAAAGCCGCGCCCCGCGAGCGCGGATTGCGGAAATTCCCGAGTTCGAAGACGTTCGCC
>CAMPHL010000081.1 GCA_946885905.1 uncultured Pseudomonadota bacterium
GTGCTGCCGCCGCTCGAGGAAAACGAGGCGCCGGCTGCCGCGGGGAAGGAAGCCGGGAAATAGGGTTCTCCCGCTCGCGAAAAAGCCCGCATTCGTGCGGGCTTTTTCTTTCGCCTCTACCGGGGCGCCGGGTTTCGCGATCCAACCGTACCGTTCGAACGAGTCCCTAGAGGACTCTCGTATTGAACGTGTCGCAGTCCTGCATGCGCCCGGTCTGCATCCCACGCTTGAACCAGCGCTCGCGCTGGGCGGAGCTGCCGTGCGTGAAGGACTCGGGCACGACCATGCCCTTCGTCTGCTTCTGGATGCGGTCGTCGCCGATCGCCGAGGCGGCGGTGAGACCTTCCTCGACGTCGCCCGGGTCGAGCAGGTTGGCGTTGCCGGCATGGTGCGCCCAGACGCCGGCGAAGCAGTCGGCCTGCAACTCGACCCGCACCGAGGCCTGGTTGAACTCCTGCCTCGACACGCGACCCTGGAGCGATTGCAGCTTCTGCATGATGCCGAGCTGGTTCTGCACGTGGTGGCCCACCTCGTGGGCGATCACGTAGGCCTGCGCGAAGTCGCCGGGCGCGCGGAAGCGCTCGCGCAGCTCCCGGTAGAACGCGAGGTCGATGTACACCTTCTGGTCGGGCGGGCAGTAGAACGGGCCCATGGCCGCCTGTCCCATCCCGCAGGCCGAGCGCACGGCGCCCGAGAAGAGCACCAGGCTGGGCTCCCGGTACTGTTGCCCGCCCTGCTGCGGCATGAGCTCCTTCCACACGTCCTCCGTGCTGCCGAGGACCTTCTCCACGAAGACCTGGCCTTCATCCTTGGGCGCGGTGGGGTCGCGCGGCGCAGTCTGCTGCGGGCGCTGCTGCTGCACCTGGTTGGCGCCCTCGAGCACGATGGACGGATCGATCCCGAGGAAGTACGCGACCACCGCGATCACGATCGTGCCGATGCCGACGCCGCCGCCCACGCCGATGCCGCGCCGGTCCTCGACGTTGGAGCTGCTTCGTTGTCCGCCTAGCTGCATGGCTCATCCTCCGGGATGCCGCTGGATAGTGCAGGGACCGCCGCCGGGTGCCGCAAGTTTCGTTCGCGGATTCTTACACCAATGCCATCCACGCCGGTATCGTGGCCATCGAAAGGACAGTCCCCACAGTGACTTGCGTCGCCACCGCCCGCCCGTCGCCGGTCATCCGCACCGCCAGTATGTAGGCGTTCGTCGCGGTCGGCAGGGCTGCGCACAGCACCAGCACCGAAGCTTCCTTCCCCTGCGCGCCGATCCCGTGCGCGAGCGCCAGGGCGATCGCGGGAACGGCAGCGAGCTTTACCGCCAGCCACCACGCATGGGCGTGCAGCGGCCCCATGCCGCGCTCCAGCTTCATCGCCGCGCCGACGGACAACAGGCCCGCGGGCAGCGCGGTCTGGCCGAGCAGCGCGAGCGTCTGGTCCGCGAACCCCGGAAGGGCAAGGCCCGAAAGGTTCCAGGCGAATCCCGCGACGCAAGAGAGCACCAGCGGATGGCGCGCGAGCTCCGGGAGGAACCCGCGCTCGCTCTGCGCCGCGAGCACCGCGACCGCGCACGTGTTGGCGAGCGGGATCATCACGCCCAGCAGCAGCGCGGCGAACGCGACACCTTGCGTGCCGAAGAGGCTGCCCGCCACGGCGAGGCCTATGTAGGTGTTGAACCGGTAGCCGCATTGCGATCCCGTCGCATGCAGCTGGCGGTCCAGCCTGAACAGCGGCCCGGCGGCGAGCGAGAGCAGGAAGCCCGCGATCGTGAAGGCGCATGCCGCGGCCACGAGCGGGCCCGCCCGGGCGAGGTCTATCTGCGCGATCGCGAGCGAGCGGAAGAGCAGCGCCGGGAAGAGCACGTAGTAGACGAGCTTCTCGAGCCCCTCCCAGAAGTCGCGCCCGTAGTCGAAGGCGCGGGCGAGCGCCAGGCCGATCAGGATGAGGACGAAGTTGGGGAGGATCAGCAGGGCCGCGCTCAAGGCGGCAGTCCCTTGCCGAAGGTGTTGTGGTAATCGTGATCGGTCGTGTCGACGCGCGAGATGCGCAGCTCCACCGGGCGGTCGCGGAAGGTGAGCGCGACGCGGCGGATCTCCAGCAGCGGCGCGCCGGCTTCCACGCGAAGGTGGCGCGCATCGTCCGAGGTGGCGATCACCGCGCGCAGGCGCTCGTCGGTGCGCAGCACGTTGATGCCGTAGCGGCTCTGGTAGAGGTGGTAGATGGTGTTCCCGCGCGCGAGGAAGATCTTCTCGGACAGCCCCGGGAAGAGGGCGGCCGGCAGCGTGATGTCGTCCAGGATGCGCGCATGGCCCTCGAGCGAGAGCACGTTGCGGATGCGGATCACCTTGTCGTGCGGGGCGATGTCGAGCGCGCGCGCGGCCTGGCCCTCGGCGCGGTCGCGCCGGAAGGACAGCGTCCTCACCTCGGGATAGGCGCGCGCGCCGCTGCGCCCGACGACATGGAAGAAATGGAACATCAGGCGCCCGCCGTCGTGCTCGGTGACGAACGTGCCCTTGCCCTGGTGCCTCACGAGCGCGCCTTCGGCGACCAGGCTGTCCACGGCCTTGCGGATCGTGCCGATCGCCACCTTGTGCGAGCCGGCGAGCGCCGACTCCGACGGCAGCGCCTCCCCCGGCTTCCAGCGCCCGGCCGAGATGCCCTCGATCAAGCGCGCGCGGACCTGTTCGTAAAGCGTTGGCATGGGCAGGCCATCATACAACTCATATAGTTGACCCGGGCGCGCCTCGCCGCCTAGGATCGAAAGCTTACCGGTTGGAGGACGAGCGATGATTCATTTCGTGGTGCACGACGAGCACGATTCGGTCGGCGTCGTCGTGGTGGAGGGCGTGAAGGCGGGCGACCGGCTGAGCGGCTGGATCATGGACCAGGACAAGGACATCCAGGTGGTCGCGAAGAGCGACATCCCCATAGGCCACAAGCTGGCCATCAAGCCGCTGGACAACGGCGCCACCGTGATCAAGTACGGCGTGGACATCGGCAAGGCCGTCGCGCCGATCGCGGTGG
This sequence comes from uncultured Pseudomonadota bacterium, assembly GCA_946885905.1. The sequence continues at coordinate 3,022 of CAMPHL010000081.1, forward strand.
GCGAGCATACGCACGTGCAGAACCTGCGCACGAAGCGCTGGTAAGGAAAAGGCAATGGACCTGAAGAATTCGACTTTCTGGGGCTACAAGCGGGAGAACGGCCGCATCGGCGTGCGCAACCACGTGATCATCCTGCCGGTGGACGACCTGTCCAACGCGGCGGCCGAGGCGGTGGCGAACAACATCAAGGGCACGCTCGCGATCCCGCATCCCTACGGGCGCCTGCAGTTCGGCGCCGACCTCGAGCTGCACTTCCGCACGCTGATCGGCACCGGGCAGAACCCCAACGTGGCCGCGGTGGTGGTGATCTGCATCGAGGACCAGTGGGCGAAGAAGGTGGCCGACGCCATCGCCACCACCGGCAAGCCCGTGGCCTACTTCGGCATCGAGCAGCACGGCGACCACGACACGATCATGCGCGCCTCGAAGAAGGCCAAGGAGTTCCTCCAGTGGGCGAGCGAGCTGCGCCGCGAGGAGCGCCCCTTGAAGGACCTCTGGGTCTCCACCAAGTGCGGCGAGTCGGACACCACGTCGGGCTGCGGTGCGAATCCCACGGTCGGCAACGCCTTCGACAAGATGTACGACCACGGCGTCACCATGCTCTTCGGCGAGACCACCGAGCTCACCGGGGGCGAGCACCTGGTGGCCGCGCGCTGCCGCACGCCGGAGGTGCGCCAGAAATTCCAGTCCATGTTCGACCGCTACCAGGCGGTGGTCGAGGCGCACAAGACGAGCGACCTGCGCGACTCCCAGCCTACCAAGGGCAACATCGAGGGCGGCCTCACCACGATCGAGGAAAAGGCGCTCGGCAACATCCAGAAGATCGGGCGCAAGTGCATGATCGACGGCGTGCTGGACAAGCACGAGGTGCCCACGGGCCCGGGCCTGTGGTTCATCGACTCGTCCTCGGCCGCGGCCGAGATGGTGACGCTCTGCGCGGCCGCGGGATACACGGTGCACTTCTTCCCCACGGGCCAGGGCAACGTGATCGGCAACCCCATCCTGCCGGTGATCAAGCTGTGCGCCAACCCGCGCACCGTGCGCACGATGAGCGAGCACGTCGACGTGGATGTTTCGGGGCTGCTTCGCAAGGAGATGTCGCCGGACCAGGCCGGAGATGCGCTGCTCGAATGCATGTTCCGCACCGCCAACGGCCGGCTCACCGCCGCCGAGGCGCTGGGCCATCGGGAGTTCGTGCTGACGCGGCTGTACGAGAGCGCCTGAGGGGGCGATCCAGGGCCAGCGCGTGACCACAGCCGGCGAAAAACCGGATCCGACCCCGGTTCTCAAGGTTGCCGTATGGCGAGGCGACGGCGAGGGGCGATTCCAGTCCTTCGAGGTCCCGCGCCGGCCCAGCCAGACCGTGCTGGACGTCGTCACGCACATCCAGCGCCATCTCGACTCGACCTTGTCGTACCGCTTCGCCTGCCGCGTCGGCATGTGCGGCTCGTGCGCGATGATGGTGAACGGCACGCCACGCTGGACGTGCCGGACCCACGTGGACAAGGTGGCGGGCGACGGCGCCCTGGAGCTCGGCCCATTGGCCAACATGCCGGTCGTGAAGGACCTCGTCGCCGACATGGCCGGGTTCTTCGACAAGTGGGCGCGCGCCGGCGGCCAGTTCAAGGGCGCGGCCACGCGCTCGGACGCATTCGCGGTCGTCGATCCCGCATCCCGGCAGCGGCGCGAAGCCGATGCCGGGATCGAATGCATCGGCTGCGGAGTCTGCTATGCCGCGTGCGACGTGGTGAAGTGGAACCGCGACTACCTGGGGCCGGCGGCGCTCAATCGCGCGTGGACGCTCGTGAACGACGCGCGGGATGTCCGCAACGCCGAGCGGCTCGCGGCCGTTGCGGGGGACGCGGGCTGCCACTCGTGCCACACCCTCATGAGCTGCACCGAGCATTGCCCCAAGGGCTTGTCGCCCACGCGCGCGATATCGGGTTTGAAGCGCGCGACCTGGCGCCTTGCCCTCGCGGAGGCGGAAGAGTGAGCGCGCGGCGCGAGGTGGCTTTCTGGGTGGCGCAGCGAGCCACGGCCGTCGTGCTCGCGTTGTGCGTAGCCGTGCACCTCGCCACCATCATCTACGCCGTGCGCCACGGGCTCGGCGCAACCGAGATTCTGGCGCGCACACGCGGCAGCCTCGCATGGGGCGCCTTCTATTCGACCTTCGTGGTCGCCGCGGCGGTCCACGGCGCCATCGGGTTGCGGACGATCGCCGGCGAGTGGCTCGGCTGGCGCGGGCAGTCGGCCGAGCTCGCCACGACGGTCGTGGGCTTCCTCCTCACCATCGCAGGCCTGCGCGCCGTGGCGGCCGTCGTCGGGATGCCGGGATGAAGCGGGGCCGCGGCCACATCTCCTGGTGGGCGTTCCTCGTCCACAGGCTCTCGGGGCTCGCCCTCGCGCTCTTCCTCCCGGCCCACTTCTGGCTGCTGGGCAGCGCGTTGCAGGGCGAGGCCGCGCTCGAGGCGAACTTGAGGTGGACGAACCAGCCGCTTGTCATCGCGGGCGAGTGGGTGCTCGTCATGCTGCTTGCGGCCCACCTGGCCGGGGGTTTGCGCCTGCTCGCGCTGGAGCTCCTGCCCTGGCGCAACTGGCAAAAGACGCTCGCTGCGCTCGCTGCGGCGTTCGCGCTCGGCGCGGGCCTCGCGTTCGCGCTGGCGCGGTAGGGATATGCTGGACGGATTCGATCGAAAACCATACTGGAGGAGCCTGATGAAGAAGCGCTTGTGGAGCCGCCTCGCTGCAGCCGCCGTCCTGGCCATCGTTCCGTCGCTCGCCTCGGCGCAGGCCTGGCCGTCGAAGCCGGTGAAAATCGTGGTCCCGTTCAACGCCGGCGGCGCGACGGACATCGTGGCCCGACTGCTGGCGCAGAAGCTCTCGGAGGCCTGGGGCCAGTCGGTCGTGGTCGAAAACAAGGCCGGCGCCGGGGGCAACATCGGGGCCGACCTGGTGGCGAAGTCGCCCGCCGACGGCTACACGCTGCTCATGACGTCGGGCTCGATCGTCACCGCGAACCAATACATGTACAAGTCGATGACCTACGATCCGGCCAAGGACCTCGTGGGCATCACCAACGTGGCCACCGGCCCGCAGGTGATCGCGGTGAGCGCGCAGTCCTCCTACAAGGACCTCAAGTCGCTCATCGCCGATGCGAAGGCGAACCCCAAGAAGCTCAATTTCGGCAGCGCCGGCGTGGGGACCCAGACGCACCTCGCGGCGGAGAACTTCGCGCATTCGGCCGGCATCGACATCACGCACGTGCCCTACAAAGGGGAGTCGGCGGCGATCACCGACCTCATGGGCGGACAGATCCAGCTCGTGACGCCGAACCTCGGCGCGACCGTGCAGCACATCCAGCAGGGGCGCCTGCGCGCGCTCGCGGTCACGAGCCCCACGCGCAGCGCGCAACTGCCGGACGTGCCGTCGGCTTCCGAGGTCCTGCCGGGTTTCGAGAACGCCGGCTGGTTCGGCCTGATGGCCCCGGCGGGCACGCCGCGCGAGGTGATCGACCGCGTCCAGAAGGACAGCGCGGCGATCCTCATGTCGGAGGAGTTCAAGGGCAAGCTCGCGCAGCAGGGCATGATGCCGGTGGCCAACTCGCCCGCCGATTTCGCCAAGGCGATCCGCGAGGAGAGCTCCCGGTGGCGGAAGGTCATCGAGAGCCGCGGCCTCGCGCCCAAGTAGGAAAGGCCGCATGCGCATCGATCCCGCCAAAGTCGAGGAAGCGGCGCGCGAGCTCTACATTCGCGCGCTCAAGATCCTGCCGCCCGACGTGAAGGCGGGCTTCGACCGGCTCGCGCGCGGCGAAACGGATGCGACCGCGAAGGGCGTGCTCGGCACGATGATCCGCAATATCGCCGTCGCGGAGGAAACCGACAACCTTCTCTGCCAGGACACCGGCATCCCGATCTACAACGTGACGATCGGCCGCGGCATCGAGGTCGACGGGATCGAGCTCGAGCGCGCCATACGGCGTGGATGCGCGCGCGCGACGCGCGAATATCCGCTGCGTTCCTCGGTCGTGCATCCGATCACGCGCCGCAACGAGCACACGTCGTGCGGCCCGGGCGTGCCCCCGATCCACGTGGCCTTCAGCGAGGAGCCGCAGCGCCTGGTTATCGAGATGATTCCGAAGGGTAGCGGCTCCGAGAACAACTCGTGGCTGCGGATGGCGGTCCCGGCCGAGGGCGTCGATGCCATCAAGACCTTCGTGGTGGACTGCGTGCTCGATGCGGGCGGCAAGACCTGCCCGCCCACCATCGTGGGCGTAGGCATCGGTGGCACATCCGACCTTTGCGTCGCGCTCGCCAAGCGCGCCGCCACGCGGGCGCTGGGCACGGCGTGCGCGGATCCGGAAGGCGCGGCCCTCGAAGCCTCCCTCACCGAGGCGGTCAATACCCTGGGCGTGGGTCCCCAGGGCCTGGGCGGCGACTCGACCGCTTTCGCCGTGCACGTCGAGCTCGCCGCGACCCACATCACCATGAACCCGGTCGCCGTGAACATGCAATGCCACTCGGCTCGCCGCGCCACCGCGGCCTTCACGCCCGAGGGCCTGCAGTACGGCTTCTAGGCTTCGACCTTATATATATGGCTCACCACCTGCTCGTACCGCCCATCACCGAGGCCCAGGCGCGGGAGCTGCGCATCCAGGACACCGTGACGCTCGACGGCACGCTCTTCGGCATCCGGGACGCCAACCAGATCGCGCTCTTCGACAGGAAGCGCGCCACGCGCTTCGACATGCGCGGCCATGCCGCGCTGCATACCGCCCCGAACGTGCGCAAGGTGCCGCCGTCGCCCGAGCATCCCACCGGTTACGCGCCGGTTTGCGTCGGGACCACCACCTCCGCGCGGATGGAGCGCTTCACCCGGCCCCTGATGGAGCAGCTCGGCGTGCGCCTGATCGTCGGCAAAGGGGGTCTGGGTGAGTCCTCGCTCGCGGCCTTTTCCAGTTTGGGCGGGGCCTACCTCGCGGTGATCGGGGGCACGGCCGCCCTGGAGACCACGTGGGTCGAGGCCATCGAGGACGTGGACCTGGACGACCTCAATCCCGAGTCCCTGTGGAAATTCCGGGTCCGCGGATTCGGCCCGCTGCTCGTGGCGATGGACTCCCACGGGGGAAGCCTGTACCGCTCCGTGGACAGCGAAGCGCGGGCCCGCAGGGCGAACGCCCTGTCGCGGCTGGGTGTCAAATGAGCCCCTTTCGGCTTATACCGGAGTGTTACGGCGTCGTGACTCGGACGCGAAAAATAGGGTAAACTCGCGCGTTTTGCGAAATCCTGTCCGGGACCCACTTCCCGGACACGGGCCGAGAGTCCGGGAAGGCCTCACGAAGGCTTCCAGGACGGCGCCCCGCCACGAGGCCAAGGGCGCAGGAAGAGGAGATTTCTCTAGTGGATTACGCGTCTTCGCAGCGCAGCTTCGGCAAGCATGCGCCCAGCATCCTCATGGTGCTGGCGCTGCACCTCGCCATCGGCTATGCGCTGGTCACGGGCCTCGCCCGCAAGGTGGTAGAGGTGATC
>CAMPHL010000082.1 GCA_946885905.1 uncultured Pseudomonadota bacterium
ATGTCCGGCCGCGCACCCCACGCGGCCCCCTGCTGGCGCAGGAAAGCCTCGATCTCGGCCGGCTCGTAGCTCGCCGGGTCGATCGCGTGGCTCACGGTCTTGCGCACCCCCAGGCGCAGCACGAGGTTGAAGAGGAACGCGACCAGCGTCCCGAAAACGAGGGAAGAGCCCAGGATCGCGCGCGTCGCCCCCGTCGCGTCGGCCGATATCGCGGGGACGGCCTCGAGCGCGGCGCCCGCGAGCAATCCCATGCCGATCACCAGCGTGCGCCGGGAATCGAGCAGCCGCGACGTGACCACCTGCAGGCCGTTGATCACGATGAAGCAGGCCGAAAACAGCAGGGTTGCGGCCATCACGGCGCGGGGCATGACCGCGAGCAGCGCGGCGAGCTTCGGCGTGAGCGAGAGCACCAGGAAGGCGGCGCCGGCGGCGTAGGCGACCGTGCGGCTCGCCACGCCCGTTGCCGAGGCGAGCCCGACGGACGGTGTCGAGGTGTTGATTCCCACTGCGCCCACCGCGCCGGCGAGCAGCGTGCCGGCGCTATCGGCGAGGACGCCTCGCGTATTGCTCAGCGTATCCGGGCGTATCCAGTCGGCGTCGTTGGTGCGCTGGCACACCGTGAGCGTTCCCAGGGCCTTCATCGCCGCCGCCATCGCCGCGATGGCGAAAGTCGCGGCCAGGCCGAGGTCGAAGGACCAGGGCCCGAAGTGCGGAACCGGCAGGGCCAGCCATGCCGCGGCCGCGACCGGGGCGAGGTCCGGCTCGTCGAGCACGCCCCCCGCGATGGCCGCGAGATAGCCGAACGCCATGCCGATGAGGGCGCAGAGCATGCGCGCGAGGCCGCTTCCCCAGACGTTCAGGCCCGCGGTCACGGCCAGCGTGGCGCAGAACACGAGCCACTCCGCGTCCTGCGCGGGGCGCGCGGGGTCGCCCAGCATCGCCCGCACCGCGACCAGGCCCGCGGTGAAGCCGATGAGCAGGATCACCAGGCCCGACAGCTCGACGGGAACCAGCTGGCGCAGGCGGTGCAGCATGGGTGCCAGCAGGCCCTCGACGATGCCGGCGAACGCGGTCATGCCGAAGACGAGGGCCAGCCCGCCCGCCTTCGCGGCGAGCAGCGAGGGCGCGATGTAGGTGGCGGTGAAGGTGGCCGGGCACATGTATCCGCTGCCGGTGCGGCGGTTCGCCTGGAGGAAGCTGGCGATCCCGAGGACGCAAAGCCCGACGGAGAGAAGCTCCGTCACCAATGCCGGGGAGGCTCCACAGGCGCGGAACACGAGCACGGGGTAGACCAGGTTCACCGAGATGAGGGCGACGTGCTGCAGCCCGTTCAGCGCCGCGACTATCCGCGGCGGCCGCTCGTCGACGCCGTAGAGCAGACCCGCGGGTTTCCTCATCGGGCCGCGAGATGGGCCGCGCACTCCTCCCGGGTGCCGAGGATGGTGAAGACCTGGTCGAAGGCCCCCATCTCGAACATCCGCCGGACCTCGCCGGCGATGCCGCACAACGCCAGCGCGCAGCGGCTCGCTTCGCCTTGCTGCGCGGCGATCAGCAGGGCGCGGAATCCGGCGCTGCTGATGTAGGCGACGTGGCGAAAGTCGACGATCAGGCCGGTGCAGCCCGAGGCCACCAGCTGGCTCAGCTTCTCCTGCAGGCCCGGGGCGCTCGTGCTGTCGATGCGGCCCTTTACTTCAAGGGCCGCGATGCCGTCGGTTCGGTCTTCACTGATCTCGATGGCCATGCCTCATCTCGTGTTGACGTGCCTCAGCTGCGCCGCGAGTGTCGCACGCGGCAGATGCAGCGGCAATGAGCCGGTACGGCAATGAGACTATCAAGCGCTCTCGAGGCGTCGGCGCAGCGTGATGCGATTGCGGCCTTCTACGCGCATGTACTCCATCGCATGCGTGAGCTGGCGCACGAACAGGACGCCGATCCCGCCGGGCGTGCGTTCCGCCAGCGTCCCCGGCAGGACCGGGGCCGCGGCCTGCGTGGGATCGAAGGCCGCCCCGTCGTCCTCGATCTCGATCACGACTTCCCCGTCGGCGCGCTCGAGCGTGACCGAGATCTCGTGGCCCGCCGCGCCGCCGAGTCCGTGCCGGATCGTATTCGAGAGAAGCTCGTCGAGCACCACGCAAAGGGCGTTGGCGTCGGCCTCCCCGAGCCGGTGGCTTTCCCGGAAGGCATCCACGAAATCCATGGCCCGCCCGATCTCGGACAAGCGGCTGTCGATGACCAGTCGTATCATTGGCCGCCATCATAGTCGTTCCCCGGAGACCGCATGACGCAGACCAGCGCCCCGCCGCTCGACAACACCACCGTCCTCGTGAAGGGGCCGGTGGCCGGATCCGGGCCCGACGACCGGGTCCACTACCTGGTCGTGAGCGCAGATCCGGCGGCCGGCCAGCGCATGGAGCTGGGCGCGAAGCCCATCGTGATCGGCCGCGAGCCCCCTGCCGACATGGTGCTCCCGGACACGCGCATCTCGCGCAAGCACTGCCGGGTGGGACTGGTCCTGGACGACGTTTTCGTGACCGACCTGGGCTCCTCCAACGGCACCTACATCGACGGGCAGCGGGTATCGGGCAACGCGTTCCTCCCGGTCGGCGGAAGGTTGCGCCTGGGCGACCACACGCTGGTGCACGAATGGCGCGCGCGCCGCGACGTGCAGGCATCGAGGGAGCTCGACCACGACCTCGAGAACGCGAGCCAGTACGTGCGCTCGCTCATTCCGCCGCCGCTGGAATCGGGTCCGATCCGCACGGAGTGGATCCTCCTGCCCTCCACGCGGCTGGGGGGCGACGTGTTCGGCTACCACCACCTGGACGACGACCGCTTCGCGATCTACCTCATCGACGTGTCGGGACACGGTACCGGCCCCGCAATGCACGCCGTCTCGGTGACGAACGTGATCCGCGGGCGCTCGATGCCGGGCGTCGATCCCGGCTCGCCGGCGCAGGTCGCGCGCTACCTCAATTCGACCTTCCAGATGTCGAGCCACGGCGGCCTCTACTTCACGATCTGGTACGGCGTCTACGACCTGCGCAGCCGCGAGATCACGTACTGCTCCGCCGGCCATCACCAGTCGCTCCTGGTAGGGCCCGAGCGCAACGCGTCCGTGGCCCTGCGCACCCCGAATATCGCGATCGGTGTCACGCCGTCGTTCCAGTTTTCGGAGTCGCGCGCGCCGGTGCCGCCGGGAAGCTCCCTGTACGTGTTCAGCGACGGGGCGTTCGAGATCGAAATGGCCGATGGCGAGCAGTGGACGATCGAAGCCTTCGCGCAGGCGGTGAGCGCGCCGCGTGGCGCGACCCCCGAGACCGACCGCCTGCGCGATGCGGCACGCGCGGTCGCGAAGAGCCCGGCCTTCGACGACGACTTCTCGATCGTGGTGGCGACTTTCGCGTAGGCTCACCCGGATGAACGACACCGCGGCGCGCCCGGCGCCGGTGGACATCCTCGGCGACTACTGGCCGGGAATCCAGATCTACTACCCGCCGGTCAAGTACGCGCCCTCGCTCGGCATCTACGAGACCATGGAGCAGGCGGCCGAGCGATTCCGCAAGCACGGCTGGAACACCACGTCGCACACGCTGCTCTTCGACCTCGAGGACGGCTGCCGCCAGAAGGAGATGAGCCGGGAGCTCCTGCGCCGCGAGCTTCCCGGGATGCCGCGCAAGAAGGAAGTGCAGGTCGCGGTGCGCATCAATCCGTTCCGCACCGAGGAGTACGAGCTGGACTTGAAGCTCGTGCGCGACCTGGCCCCCCACTTCGACGTGGTGATGCTCGCCAAGGCGGGCGAGGCGTACGGCTCGCCCGAGATCCGCGACCTCTCGGCCGTGCTGGTGGGCCTGAACCACCGCATGACCATCCAGCCGATCATCGAGCATCCGAAGTCGCTCAAGATCGCGCCCGAGCTCATGCAGTACTCGACGGTGAAGCACGTGGTGTTCGGCATCCACGACTTCTCCAAGGCGATGGGCATCGCGATCACGCCGCGCAACTGGACCGAGGAGCTCAAGTTCTACCTGCACGACATCCTCTTCGAGGCGCGCATCGCGGGCAAGGGCGTGATCGGCGCGGTTGAGACGCTGATCGGCGAGGCCGCGATGCCGGAGGAGTTCGTCGAGCCGCACGACGTGCGCCGCTGGCTGGACCTGCACGGCGACGAGGAATCGCGCGTGGTCTACCGGCACGCGCTCGAGGAGGCCTCGATGGGCCTTTCCGGAAAGCAGGTGATCCATCCGTCCCACATCCATCCCTGCAAGGTCGCATTCACGCCCTCGCCTTCGGAGATCAGGACCAAGATCGCGATCCTCAGGGCCGCCATCGAGGCCGACGCGCTGCTCGGGGGCGCGATCAAGTTCGAAGGAGAGATGCTCGATCCGCCCATGTTCGGCAAGGCGCTGCAGACACTGCTCAAGGCGCACGCGCTGCACGCGCTCTCCGAAGCCGACACCGCATTCGCGATCGAGGTGCTGAGGAAACTCCCGGAGCAGGTGGTGCGGGAGAACTGGCCGTATGGAGTGATCCTCTAAGCGAGATGGCGTTCGAGCCGTTCCCGGAGTGGCGCTGGGACCTCCCCGAATTCCTCAACATCGGCGTGGCGTGCACCGACGCGCACCTCGGCACCTCCGCGCAGGAACGCGTCGCGATGGTAGTCGAGGACGACGCCCACGGCACGAGCTCGATCACGTACCGGGAGCTCGCCGAGCGCACGGCACGCTTCGCGCAGCTCCTGCGCACCATGGGCGTGGCCGCGGGCGACCGCGTCCTCATCCGGCTGCCCAACTCGATCGACTATCCCACCGCGTTCTTCGGCACGCTCAAGCGCGGGGCCATCGCGGTGCCCACCTCGACCCTGCTCACCGCCGAGGAGGTGCGCTACCTGCTGCAGGATTCGCAGGCCGTGGCGATGGTCATCGACGAGGCCGGGCTGGAAGCGATGGGCGCGTCGCTGCGCGGCGCGGGGCTGCTCCGCGACGTGATCATCGCCGGTGCGCCGCTCGCGCAGGCGCTCGCCGCCGCGCCCCGGATGCAGCCGCCCGAGCGCACGCGAGCGCAGGATCCGGCCTACCTCGTCTATACCTCGGGCACGAGCGGCTATCCCAAGGGCGTGCTGCATGGCCATCGCTCGCTCGTGGGCCGCATGCCTGCCGCGCACTACTGGTTCGACTGGCCGCTCGCAGGCAGTGGCGCCGATCGCGTCGATCGCATCGTGCATTCGGGCAAGTTCAACTGGACGTACGTGCTCGGATCCGCGCTCATGGACCCGCTCTTCCGCGGCCAGACCGTGATCGCGCACGAAGGCGGGAACGACGCGGCCACGTGGCCCCGCCTCATCGCGAAGCACGCGGCCACGGTGCTGATCGGCGTTCCCACGATCTATCGCCAGATCTTGCAGAGGACTTCCCTCGGGCGCGCCGACGTGCCGACGCTGCGCCATTGCATGAGCGCCGGCGAGCACCTGTCCGACGAGGTGTTCGCCCAGTGGAAGGCGCGCTTCGGCCTCGACATCTACGAGGCGGTCGGCATGAGCGAGTGCAGCTACTACCTGTCGCAGAACAAGCTGCGGCCGATCCGGCCCGGGAGCGCCGGATTTCCCCAGCCCGGCCACGACGTGCGCCTGCTCGATCCGGAGACGCGCGCCGAGGTGCCCCGGGGCGAGGAAGGGATGATCGCCATTCCGGAAGACGACCCGGGCCTCTTCCTGCGCTACTGGAACATGCCGGAGGAGACGGCGAGATCGCGGCGCGACGGCTGGTACCTCACCGGCGACTACGCGCGCGCCGATGCCGACGGCTACCTGTGGTTCCTCGGCCGCAAGGACGACATCATCAAGAGCTTCGGCTATCGCGTCTCGCCCTATGAAGTCGAGCGCGTGCTCAAGGGCCATCCGGCGGTCGCCGACTGCGCCTGCGTGGGCGAGGACGTCGAGCCCGGCAAGCGGATCGTCGTGGCCTACGTGATCCTGCAGCCCGAGGCCAAAGCCGGCGAGAAAGAGCTCCTCGCATTCGGGCGCGAGCACCTTGCCGCCTACAAGGCGCCCAAGGCCATCTACTTCGCCAGGGAGTTTCCGCGGACGAGGAACGGGAAGATTCTCAGGCGGGAGATAACGCCGAAAATCGCAGTTGCCAGGGACCAGTAGCCGACAAAGCAGAATCGCCTTGGTATTTTCCTGGCTCCCGGTTCCCGGCTCCTAGTACTTCTCGACCGTATTCGCCTCCACATACTCGAAATCGATGTGCTCGCCCAGGCCGGGCCGCGACGGCATCGGCACGAATCCGTCGGTGTCCATCGGATCGACCGGGCTCTCGAGCCACGCCGGCGTCTCGTCGTAATCGAGGAAGGGATGCAGGAGCCCGCGCTCGTACCAGTCGCAGTTGCGGATGGCGCCGATCACGTTGAGGTTCGGCGCGCCGTTGCCGTGCACCTCGCAGTTCATCCCGAAGGATTCAGCGAGGTGCGCTACCTTGAGGCATGGCCCGATGCCGCCCACGCCGGGCGCACCGGCCCGGAGGATGTCGCATGCGCCCGACTTCGCCCACGCGGCGCGCGAAAGGAACTTGCCGCCGAGCGACTCGGGCCCGAGGATCGGGATCGAAAGCTGCGCGGCGAGCCACGCATACGACTCGATCGATTCTTCCTCCATCGGCTCCTCGAACCAGGTGAAGTCGAGGCGCTCCAGCTCCCGGCCGATGTAGAGCGCGTCCGTGCGGCTGTACCAGTGATAGCCGTCGAGCATGAGCGCGATGTCCGGGCCCACGGCCTCGCGCACCGCCGCGCACGCCTTCACGTCCATCTTCGGGTTCGGCGCGAACGCGACCGGCGGCATCCACGTATGGATCTTGATGCCCTTGTAGCCGCGCGCGACGAGCTTCTCGGCGAAGCGCGCGTAGTCCTCCGGGGTGGCGAGCCCGCCCGCCTGCTCGTCGCCGCACATGGTGCTGCCGTAGGCGCGCACTGTCTCGCGGAAGCCGCCGATCAGCTTGTGCACCGGCAGTCCGAGCTTGCGGCCGGCCCAGTCCCAGAGCGCATGCTCGACGACGGCAACCGCCCGGTCGGTGAACTGCCCGGCGCTGCCGCGCTGCCGGTCGGCCATGTCGCGCCAGATGCGCTCGCGATCGAACGCGTCCTGCCCGACCAGCGCCTTGCGCGCGAAGTTGTCGAGCACGTGGCGGCGCACGACCTCCGGTTGCCCGAAGGCATATCCCTCCGCGCCGTCTTCGGTCGTGACCCGCAGCATCGCCAGCCGCGCCTTTCCGGCAGCGTCGCGGCTCGCATGGGCGTGGCCCGCGGAATCGCGCAGGATGCGCGTAGGGTGCTCGAAGACGTTGACCGAAACGCTGCGGATTTCCATACTAGGAAAACGTTTTCCCTCCGGATGGCATTATAGGTCATGTACGAGAACAAGCGCCTCGGTTTCCTGTTCGTCCTGCCGTTCGTGCTGGGGGTGCTGCTCTTCAAGCTCTTCCCGTTCGTGATGAGCCTGGCGCTGTCGTTCACGCAGTACGACGTGATGGATCCGCCGGTCTACGTGGGCCTCGCCAATTACCGCGAGCTCGCCCTCGAGGACCCGCTCTTCACCAAGAGCCTGGGCGTCACGCTCGCCTTCGCCTTCCTCGCCGTGCCGCTGCGGGTGGGATTCGCGCTCTTCATAGCCCACGTCCTCAACTTCAGGATGCGCGGCATCGCCTTCTTCCGCTCGGCCTTCTACCTGCCCTCGATCCTGGGGGGGAGCATCGCGGTGGCGGTGCTGTGGCGGTTCCTGTTCGCGCGCAACGGGCTGGTGAACGGCGTGCTCGGCCTCTTCGGCATCGAGCCGGTGCCGTGGCTCGCCGACGAGCACTACTCGCTCTGGACCATCGTCCTGCTCTTCACGTGGCAGTTCGGCTCGGCGATGGTGATCTTCCTCGCCGCGCTGCAGGGCGTGCCGCAATCGCTCTACGAGGCGGCCGAGATCGACGGCGCCAACCGCCGGCAGCAGTTCACCCGCATCACCGTGCCCCTCATCACGCCGGTCATCTTCTTCAACGTGATCATGCAGATGGTGCACGCCTTCCAGGAGTTCAACGCGCCCTACATGGTCACCGAGGGCGGGCCGCTGCACTCGACCTACGTGCTCGCGCTCTACATCTACGACCAGAGCTTCCGCTACTTCAACTTCGGCTACGGCTCGGCGCTTTCGTGGGTGCTCTTCGCGATCGTGGCAGGCCTCGCGGCGATCTCCTTCTGGAGCTCGCGCTACTGGGTGTTCTACGCGGGCGAGAAGGAGCGCGGCCGGTGAGCGCGGATCCGGCGCACTACGCAAGCGGCGAGCCGCGCGGGCCGGCGTGGCCGCGCTACCTCGTGCTCGGCCTCGTCTCGGTGCTGATGCTCTATCCCCTGGTCTGGCTCGTCGGCGCGACCTTCAAGAACAACGCGGAGATCTTCACCCAGATCGGCTTCTGGCCGCCGCGCCTGGACTTCTCGGCCTACGAGAAAGGCTGGAAGACGGCGAGCGAATA
>CAMPHL010000083.1 GCA_946885905.1 uncultured Pseudomonadota bacterium
CGCCCGAGATGTTCAAGCCGGTGCGCATCGGCGATGAAACGTACAAGGACGGCGACGACCTGAGTCCCGTGCCGATCCACGTGGCGCGCACCCTGGGTGCCCGCATCGTGATCGCCGTGGACGTCTCCGCCTATCCCGAATCGACGCCTCCCGGGGCCAAGCGCGAGTGGGTCGAGAAGGACGCGCGCCGCCATGCCCAGGTGGCGAAGGAAGCGCCCGAAGCGGACGTGCTGCTGCATCCGGACATCGGCTATTACGCGGGCCACAGCCGGGAGTACCGCCTGCGCGTGATCTCGGCGGCCGAGCGTTACACGCGGGAGAAGCTGCCGGCGATACAGGCGGCGCTTGCGGGGAAGGGCGCTCAGAGCTCCACGGAGCGCAGCCCCGCCGGAGTCGCCTCCAGGTAGCTCCCGCGGTCGTACCAGTCGGCCAGGACCCAGCGCACGCGGTCGGTGCCGTCCACGCGATGCACGTGGCGCGCCGGGCGGTGCGTGTGGCCGTGGATCATCAACTCGCAGCCGGATTCGCGGAATGCCTGCTCCACGGCTTCCGGCGCCACGTCCATGATCGCCATCGCCTTGCCCTGCTTGGCGCCCTCGCTCTTCAGGCGCATCTCCTGCGCGATCGCGATGCGCTCGGCGATGGGGCGGGCGAGCGCCGCGGCCTGCCACCGGGGATCGCGCACCTGCCGGCGAAATGCGAGGTAGGCCGCATCCCCGGTGCAAAGGGTGTCTCCGTGCAAGAGCAGGGTTCGCGTGCCGTAGAGGTCGATCGCGGTCGGGTCGGCGATGAGCGAGGCGCCCGTGCCGGCGGCGAAGCCTTCCTTCGCGATGAAGTCCCGGTTGCCCTGCATGAAGCGGATCGGGACTCGCGCCGAGGCGGCTTTCAGGCCCGAGGCGATCCGCGACGGAAAGGGCAGGGTGATGGAATCGTCCCCCACCCAGTACTCGAAGAGGTCGCCCAGGACGTAGAGCGCGTCCGCGCCCGGGGCGACCGATTCGAGGAATCGCTCGAACCGCTCGACGATGCCGGGGCGCGACTCGTCGAGGTGGAGGTCGGAGATGAAGAGGGTGCGCCCCGGCATGGGCTTGGACGCCGGCCTACGCCGGGGTGAAGGGGCTCAGACGCACTCGGCCTTCTCGATGGTCACCGGCGCCTGCGGGACGTTCTGGTGGCCGCCCGAGTTGAACGTGGCGACCTTCTTGATCTTGTCGACCACTTCCTTGCCCTCGACCACCTTGCCGAACACGGCATAGCCCCAGCCCTGCGGGCTTTCGCCGCTGTAGTTGAGGAAGTCGTTGTCCTTCACGTTGATGAAGAACTGGGCGGTGGCCGAGTCGCGCACGCCGGTGCGGGCCATCGCGACCGTGTAGTTTTCGTTCTTCAGGCCGTTGGCGCCCTCGTTCTTGATCGGCGCCTGGGTGGGCTTCTGCTTCATGTCCTTGTCGAAGCCGCCGCCCTGGATCATGAAGCCGTCGATCACGCGGTGGAAGATGGTGCCGTTGTAGTGGCCGCTCTCCACGTACTTCACGAAGTTGTCGGCGCTGATCGGGGCCTTTTCCTTGTTGAGCTCGATCACGATCGGGCCCATGGAGGTGGTGAGTTTCACTTTCATCGGGGCGTTTCCTTTGGCGGTGCAGCCCTTGGGCTGCGATTGGGCGGCGGGCTGCGCGGCCTGCTGGGCGAGGGCGCCCAGGGGCAGGCATGCGGCGACGGCGAAAACGGTGAGGCGGCGTGCGAGGTTCATCGGATTCCCTTGGACTGGAAGTGGGGTGTTGCGGATGGAGGAAAGCTAGGGGCGCGCGCTCTTGGGCTTCGAGAGGAGGTCCTTCACCGTCGCGAGCTTGGCCTGCGCGGCTGCGTTGCCCTTGTCGAGCTGCAGGGCGCGGTCGTAGGAGCGGCCGGCGAGCTGCGCATAGACGTCGCCCAGGTTCTCATGGGCCGTGGCGTAGTTGGGATGCGTGCGGATGGCGAGCTCGAGCGCGCTCCTGGCCTTCTCGTACTCGCCCTGCGATGCGTAGAGCACCGCGAGGTTGTTGTAAGGCTCGGGCAGCTCCGGGTATTCCTGGGTGAGGCCGGTGAACACCTCGATCGCCTCGGCGGTCTTCTTCTGCTCGGTAAGCAGCACCCCTTTGAGGAAGCGTGCCTGCGGGTCCCTGGGCGTGGTCTTGAGCAGCGCGTCCACCTTGTCCATCGCCGGCTGGATCTTGCCGCCGGCGTAGAGCTTCTGCGCTTCCTTCAGATCCTCCGCGGGCGCCGCGAGGGCCATTCCCGCGCTTGCGACGACGGCGGTGAAAACGGCGGCCGCGAGCCCGCCCCTCACCGGGGAGCGGCGCAGTATCGTGTCATAATCTCTTGAATTCATTAAGAAACACATTCTACCCGCGTTCATGCCCCTGCGCATCTACAACACCCTCAGTCGCCAGAAAGAAGCGTTCGTTCCCCGGGTTCCCGGCAAGGTCGGGCTCTATGTCTGCGGCCCTACGGTTTACGACTTCATCCACATCGGAAACGCGCGCACGTTCACCACTTTCGACATGGTCTCGCGCTGGCTGCGGGCCACCGGTTACGAGGTGACCTACGTGCGCAACGTGACCGACATCGACGACAAGATCATCGAGCGCGCGAACGAGCGGCGGATCCCGTTCGCCGAGCTCGCGCAGTCGATGACGGAGGCGTTCAACGACGACTGCGCGCGCCTCGCGCTGCTGCCGCCCGATCGCACGCCCCAGGCGACGAGATACATCGACGCCATGCTGGGCCTCATCGAGACGCTCGAGAAGAAGGGGCTCGCCTACCGCGCGGACAACGGCGACGTGTACTACCACGTGCGCGGATTTCCCGGCTACGGGAAGCTCTCCCGCAAGAACCCGGACGACTTGCGCGCCGGCGAGCGCGTGGCGGTGGGCGAGGCCAAGCGCGATCCGCTCGACTTCGCGCTGTGGAAATCGGCCAAGCCGGGCGAGCCCTCCTGGCCCTCGCGCTATGGCGCAGGGCGCCCCGGCTGGCACATCGAATGCTCGGCGATGGCCGCGGCCGAGCTCGGCACGCCGGTGGACATCCACGGTGGCGCGGTGGACCTGCAGTTCCCGCACCACGAAAACGAGATCGCGCAAAGCGAAGGGGCGGGCGCATCGCCCTTCACGCGGCTCTGGATGCACGGCGCCTTCCTCAACATGGACAGCGAGAAGATGTCCAAGTCGCTGGGCAATTTCTTCACCCTGCGCGAGATCCTCGCCAAGCTCGACCCGGTGCAGGGCGGCGAGTCGGTGCGCTTCTTCTTCCTGCGCGCGCACTACAGGAGCGAGATCAACTACACGTGGGAGACGCTGGCCGACGCGGGCCAGTCGCTGCGCGGCTTCTATACGACGCTGCGCGAAGTGCCGCCCGCGGCGGATGCGAAGGTCGATTGGAACAACCCGTACGCCGCGCGCTTGCGCGAAGCGATGGACGACGACTTCGATACGCCCATCGCCTTCGCCGTGCTGCACGAGCTGCGCGGCGAAGTGAACCGCACGAAGTCGCCCGAGCTCGCGGGGCAGCTGAAGGCGCTTGGCCAGACGATCGGTTTCTTCGCTACCGACGCCGAGTCGTTCCTCAAGGGCGGCGCCACGGATGCTTCGCTGGACGTGGATGCGAAGATCGCCGAACGAGCGTCGGCGAAGAAGGCGCGGGACTTCGCCCGGGCAGACGGGATCCGCAAGGAGCTCGAAGCCGCGGGCATCGTGCTCGAGGACAAGCCGGGCGGAAAGACGGAGTGGCGGCGGAAATGAAGAAAGGCGCTCCTCGAGCGCCCTTGTTCGCTTGTTATCGAGGGATCAACGCACGAAGCGTTGATCCTTCGAAATTATCGTCAGGTCGACGAACTTCGACCCGTTGTGGCTCTGCGGCCCGTAGCTCACCTTGAAGCCGCCCACGTCCAGGTCGTTCATCGATTCCATCGCCTTGACGAATGATTCCCGGTCGAGCTTGCGGCCTGCGCGGCGCAGCCCTTCGACCATCACCTTGGCGGCGATCCAGCCCTCGAGCGTGCCGAAGCCGATCTCGTGCTTGCCTTCGTCCATCGCGCGCCGGTATTCCTTCACGACTGGCACCGTCGAGTCCCAGGGGAAGGGCACCACCTGCGAGATCTGCACGCCGCGGCCTTCCTTGTCGAGCTCCTTGGCCAGCGCCTTGGAGCCCACGAAGGAAACGTTCCAGAAGGTCGGGTTCTTGCCGGCCTTCTTCATCTCCTTGATGAAGGCGGCGCACGACTTGTAGGCGCTGATCATCACGATCGCCTGGGGATCGGCCTTCACCATCCCGTCCACGGCCTTCTTCACGTCGACGGTGTTGCGCTCGACGGTGCCCTTGGCCATCACCTGCAGGTTGCGCCTCTTGAGGGCGCGCTCGACGCCGTCCAGGCCGGCCTGGCCGTATGCGTCGTTCTGGTAGAAGACCGCGATCTTGCTCAGGCTCATGGCGGTCAGGTGCTGCACGATCGCCTCGGTCTCGTCGTAGTAGCTCGCGCGCACGTTGAAGACGTAGCGGTTCACCGGGGTGCGCAGCAGCTCCGCGCCGGTGAAGGGACCCACGAAGGGCACGCGCGCCTGGGTGAAGATCGGCAGCGAGGCCTGCGAGGTGGGCGTGCCCACGTAGCCGAAGAGCGCGAAGACCTTCTCGTCGTTGATGAGCTTCCTCGTGTTCTCGGCGGCGCGGGCGCTCTCGTAGCCGTCGTCCAGGGTCTTCAGGACGATCCTGCGGCCGTTCACCCCGCCCTGGGCGTTCACCTTGTTGAAGTAGAGGTTCGCGCCGAGCTGCATGTCGAGCCCGAGCTGCTGTGCGGGGCCGGTCAAGGCGACCGACTGGCCGAGGACAATCTGGTTGTCCGTCACCCCCTGCGCGGAGGCGAACGTGGCGGCCGCTACCGCCACGGCGGCGAGGAACATGCGTTTCATCGTCTCCCCCGTGAAATTCGAGTGCGCGAGGGGATGATAACCGCGGTTCAGCCGCCGAAGAAGTCCTTCACCTTGTCCATGAACCCCTTGGCGCGGGGGTTGTGGCGCGGGCCGTCCTTCCGGTTGATCTCCTCCAGCTCCCGCAACAGGTCCTTCTGCCGGTCGGTGAGGCGCACGGGCGTTTCGACCACCACGGCGCAGAGCAGGTCGCCTGGATAGGACGAGCGCACGCCCTTGATCCCCTTGCCGCGCAGGCGGAACACCTGGCCGCTCTGGGTCTCGGGCGGGATCTTGATCTTGGCCGAGCCGTCCAGCGTAGGGATCTCGATCTCGCCGCCGAGGGCCGCCTGCGAGAAGCTGATCGGCATCTCGCAGTGGAGGTCGTCGCCGTTCCTCTGGAAGACGCCGTGGTCCTTGAGGTGGATCACGACGTATAGGTCGCCCGGCGGGCCGCCGTTCACCCCGGCCTCGCCTTCGCCGGACAGGCGGATGCGGTCGCCCTCGTCCACGCCCGCGGGGATCCTGACCGAGAGCGTCTTGTGCTTCTTGATGCGCCCTGCGCCGCGGCAGGTGGTGCAAGGATCGGCGATGACCTTGCCGCTGCCGTGGCAGGTGGGGCAGGTCTGCTGGATCGAGAAGAAGCCCTGCGAGAGGCGCACCTGGCCGGCCCCATGGCAGGTTTCGCAGGTCTTGGGCTGCGTGCCCGGCTTGGCGCCGGAGCCGTGGCAGGTCTCGCAGGCCTCCATGGTCGGGATGCGGATCTTGGTCTCGGTGCCGCGCGCGGCCTGCTCGAGCGCGACCGCGAGGTTGTAGCGCTGGTCCGCGCCCCGGAAGACGGTCGAGCGCCCGCGCCCCTGCCCGCCGCCGAAGATGTCGCTGAAGATGTCGCCGAAGGCCTCGGCGAAACCGCCGAACCCCTCGGGGCCGGGTCCGCCGCCCATGCCGCCCATCTGGGCGTTCACGCCCGCGTGGCCGTATGCGTCGTAGGCGCGGCGCTTTTCGGGCTCGGTGAGGACCTCGTAGGCCTCCTTCGCTTCCTTGAACTTCTCCTCGGCGTCCTTGCTGTCCGGATTGCGGTCCGGATGGAATTTCATCGCGAGCTTGCGGTATGCCTTCTTGATGTCGTCGTCGGAGGCATCCCGGTTCACGCCGAGGACTTCGTAGTAATCGCGTTTCCTTGTCGCCATCAAATCTTTCCGGTTGCCAACGTGAAAGCGGGGCCTGCTCTCGCGAACCGGCCCCGGGGCTGCTGCTCGAGGAGATGAGCGGCGACCAGGTCGCCCGCTCCGATGATCGCCCCGATGTACTCGACCGCTTTACGCTGATTTCTTGTCCTTAATCTCGGTGTATTCCGCGTCGACCACGTTGCCCTCGACCGTCTTCTCGCCTTCGCCGGAAGGCGCCTCGCCTTCGGGCTGCGCTTCGCCCTGCGCCTGGCCCTTGGCCTGCGCGTCGGCGTAGATCTTCTCGCCGAGCTTCTGCGACGCGGTCGCGAGCGCCTGGACCTTGGCGTCGATGGCGGCCTTGTCCTCGCCCTTCATCACGCCCTCGAGGTCCTTGATGGCGGCCTCGATCTTGTCCTTCTCGCCGGCTTCCAGCTTGTCGCCGTACTCGGTGAGCGACTTGCGGATCGAGTGCGTGAGGGCCTCGGCCTGGTTGCGCGCGGTGACGAGCTCGAGCTGCTTCTTGTCCTCCTCGGCGTTCGCCTCGGCGTCCTTCACCATGCGCTGGATCTCCTCCTCGGTGAGGCCCGAGCTCGCCTGGATGCGGATCTTGTTCTCCTTGCCGGTCGCCTTGTCCTTGGCGTGCACGTGCAGGATGCCGTTGGCGTCGATGTCGAACGTGACTTCGATCTGCGGCATGCCGCGCGGCGAGGGCGGGATGCCCTCGAGGTTGAACTGGCCCAGGCTCTTGTTGCCGCGCGCCATGTCGCGCTCGCCCTGCAGCACGTGGATCGTCACGGCCGACTGGTTGTCCTCGGCGGTCGAGAACACCTGGTTCGCCTTGGTCGGGATCGTGGTGTTCTTCTGGATGAGCTTGGTCATCACGCCGCCCAGGGTCTCGATGCCGAGCGAGAGGGGAGTCACGTCGAGCAGCAGCACGTCCTTCACCTCGCCCTGCAGCACGCCGCCCTGGACCGCGGCGCCTACGGCGACCGCCTCGTCCGGGTTCACGTCCTTGCGCGGCTCTTTGCCGAAGAACTCCTTCACCTTCTCCTGGACCTTGGGCATGCGCGTCATGCCGCCCACCAGGATCACGTCGCCGATGTCCGAGAGCTTGACACCCGAGTCCTTGAGCGCGATCTCGCACGGCTTGATCGTGCGCTCGATGAGGTCTTCCACGAGCGACTCGAACTTGGCGCGCGTGAGCTTCATCGCGAGGTGCCTCGGGCCCGACTGGTCGGCCGTGATGTACGGCAGGTTGATGTCGGTGGCCTGGGAGCTGGACAGCTCGATCTTGGCCTTCTCGGCGGCTTCCTTCAGGCGCTGGAGCGCCAGCACGTCCTTGGAAAGGTCGACGCCCTGTTCCTTCTTGAACTCGGTGACGATGTAGTCGATCACGCGCTGGTCGAAGTCCTCCCCGCCCAGGAACGTGTCGCCGTTGGTCGAGAGCACCTCGAACTGGTGCTCGCCGTCGACCGCGGCGATCTCGATGATGGAGATGTCGAAGGTGCCGCCGCCCAGGTCGTAGACCGCGATCTTGCGATCGCCCTCTTTCTTGTCGAGGCCGAAGGCGAGCGCGGCAGCGGTGGGCTCGTTGATGATGCGCTTCACTTCGAGGCCGGCGATGCGGCCGGCGTCCTTCGTCGCCTGGCGCTGCGAGTCGTTGAAGTACGCGGGAACGGTGATCACGGCTTCCGTGACCGGCTCGCCGAGGTAGTCCTCGGCGGTCTTCTTCATCTTGCGAAGGACCTCGGCCGAGACCTGCTGGGGGGCGATCTTCTTGCCGCGCACTTCCACCCAGGCGTCGCCGTTGTCGGCCTTCACGATCTTGTAGGGCATCAGGTTGATGTCCTTCTGCACCTCGGGTTCCTCGAAGCGGCGGCCGATGAGGCGCTTCACCGCGAAGAGGGTGTTCTTGGCGTTGGTGACGGCCTGGCGCTTGGCGGGTGCGCCGACCAGGATCTCGTCGTTGTCGGTGTACGCGACGATCGAGGGTGTGGTGCGCGCGCCCTCGCTGTTCTCGATCACCTTGGGCTTGCCGCCCTCCATGATCGCGACGCAGGAGTTGGTGGTGCCGAGGTCGATGCCGATGATTTTTGCCATAGGGTGCTCCGCGTTATCCAGTCTGTGCGTTCTGCAGTTTGCTTAGGGCAAGTCTGTGTCGGATATGGGGTTTCCGGCATCCTTTTCAACCGGGGCCCTGGCCACCGTAACCAGCGCCGGGCGCAGCACCCGGTCGTGCAGGGTGTAGCCTTTCTGCATGACCTCGACCACGGTATTGGGCTCGCGCATTTCACCGGGCGGGGCTTCCACCGCCGCCATGGCCTGCTCGCGGTGCGGATCGAAGCGCTCGCCCGGGGCC
>CAMPHL010000084.1 GCA_946885905.1 uncultured Pseudomonadota bacterium
GTGCCCGCCAACGGGCCCAGGACGCTGAAGGAGCTGCTCGACAAGTTCAAGGCCAACCCCGGCAGCGTGTCATGGGGCGGCGGGAGCGCAGGCGGCACCGACCACATCCTCGCCGGCCTCGTCGCCAAGGCGATCGGCGTCGAGCCCGCCAAGGTGAACTACGTTCCCTTCAAGGGCGGCGGTGAAGCCGTGTCGGCGATCATCGGCGGCCACGTGACCGCGGGCATTTCCGGTCTGTCGGAATTCTCGCAGCACATCAAGAGCGGCAAGATGCGGGCGCTGGCGGTCTCCTCGCCCAAGGCGATGGAGGGCATCGCGTCGCTCAAGGAACAGGGCGTGAACGTCGAGCTCGCCAACTGGCGCGGCATCTTCGGCGCGCCCGGCATCACGCCCGCGCAGCGCGACGAGCTGATCAAGGCGCTCGACAAGGCCGTGAAGAGCAAGGAGTGGAAGGAGACTCTCAAGAAGCAGGACTGGGAGGACTTCTGGCTCGCCGGCGACGAGTACGCCAGGTTCATCGCCGAAGAGAACAAGCGCCTCGGCGGTATCCTGAAGGACCTCGCGCTCGGCAAGAAGTAGATGCGGGCTCCCGCGGGGCAGCTCGCGCTCGCCGGCGGCGTGCTGGCGATCGGCGCCGCCGTGTTCGGGGGCTCCTTCTTCCTGCCGACCGCAGGCGGCTACGCCCAGGTCGGGCCCGGGGTGGTGCCGCGCATCGTCGGCATCGCCATCCTGGCGGTGGGCGCCTTCCTCATGTACGAGGCGTTGACGGGCGGATTGCGCGACGTGGACGAAGCCGAGCAGGCCAGGCTCGGCATGGACTGGCTCGCGTTCGCGTGGGTTTCCGGCGGAATCGTCGCGTACGGCTCGCTCATCGAGCACCTGGGTTTCGTGCTCTCCTCGACCGCGCTTTTCGTCATGGTCGCCCGCGGCTTCAACAGCCGGCGATGGGTGCTGAACGCCGTCACGGGGCTCGTCCTCGCCTCGGCCGTCTTCGGAGTGTTCAACTACGGCCTCGGCCTCACGCTCCCCGCGGGCCTGCTCAAGCCCTTGCTGCCTGCCTGATGGACGTCTGGGCCCAGCTCCTCGCGGGCTTCCAGGTCGCGCTCACCGGGACGAACCTCCTGTGGTGCCTCGTCGGATGCGCGCTCGGCACCGCTGTCGGGGTGCTGCCGGGCGTGGGCCCGGCGGTTACGGTGGCGCTGCTGCTGCCCATCACCACCAAGGTCGACGCGAGCGGTGCGCTCATCATGTTCGCGGGCATCTACTACGGGGCGATGTATGGCGGATCCACCACCTCGATCCTGCTCAATACACCGGGCGAGAGCGCGACCATCGTGACCGCGATGGAGGGCAACGAGATGGCCAAGCGCGGACGCGCCGGGCCGGCGCTGGCCACCGCCGCCATCGGATCCTTCATCGCCGGCACCATCGCCACGATCGGGCTCACGTTCCTGGCGCCGCTCGTGGTGGAGCTCGGCCTCAAGTTCGGCCCGCCCGAGTATTTCGCCCTCATGGTGCTCGCCTTCACGACGGTTTCCGCCGTGCTGGGAGAATCGACGCTGCGCGGGCTCGTCAGCCTCTTCCTGGGCCTCGCGATCGGCCTGGTCGGCATCGACAACCAGACGGGGCAGGCACGCTTCACTTTCGGCGCCCCGCAGCTGCTCGACGGCATCGAGGTCGTGACGGTCGCCGTCGGCCTCTTCGCCGTGGGCGAGACGCTCTACTTCGCCTCGAAGCTCAACCGGCTCGAGGAGAAGCTCGAGGCGATCAAGGGCTCGATCTGGATGAAGGCGCAGGACTGGAAGCGCTCCTTCGGCCCCTGGGTTCGCGGCACGCTCGTGGGCTTTCCCTTCGGCACGATCCCGGCCGGCGGGGCGGAGATCCCGACCTTCCTCTCCTATGCCATCGAGAAGAAGCTTTCCAGGCGTCCCGAGGAGTTCGGCAAGGGCGCGATCGAGGGCGTGGCCGGTCCGGAGGCCGCCAACAACGCATCTTCGACGGGCACGATGGTGCCGCTGCTCACGCTGGGGCTTCCCACTTCGGCCACGGCTGCGATCCTGCTCTCGGCCTTCCAGCAGTACGGCCTGCAGCCGGGGCCGCTTCTGTTCGAGTCCAATTCCGCCCTGGTGTGGGGCCTCATCGCGAGCTTCTACGTGGGCAACGCCATGCTGCTCGTCCTGAACCTGCCCCTGGTGGGGCTGTGGGTCAAGCTGCTGCAGATCCCCCGGCCGCAGCTCTACGCGGGCATCCTGGTGTTCGCGACGATGGGCGTGTACGGCATGCGCCAGTCGGCCTTCGACGTCTTCCTGCTCTACGCGATCGGCCTCGCGGGGTTCCTGATGCGCCGCTACGGCTTCCCCACCGCCCCGGTGATCGTCGGCATGATCCTGGGGCCGCTCGCCGAGGAGCAGATGCGCCGCTCGCTCGCGATCAGCCAGGGCGATCCGGCGATCTTCGTGACCCACGGGATCTCGGCGCTGCTCCTGGGCCTCACCGTCGTCATCCTGCTCGCGCCCTTCATCGTGAAGAAGGTGAGGAAGCGCTGAGGCAGGCGCCGCTACTGCGGACGGTCATTTCCTCAATAAGGGGTTCGCGAAAAAATTGGAACAGCGCTTCGACCGCTTCTACCGCCACGCCGAGATGAGCGCGATCCTTGCGGCGCTGGTCCAACGCAATCCCGGCCGCTTCACGATCGAGAGCGTCGGCAAGAGCCACGAGGGCCGCGACATCTGGCTCGTGACGGCGACCAATTCGGCCACGGGCGCCGCTTCCGACAAGCCTGCGTTCTGGGTCGACGGCAACATCCACGCCGCCGAGCTCACCGCGTCCACCGCGTGCCTGCGCTTCCTCGATCATCTCGAGCGCGGTTACGGCACGGATCCCGACGTCACGCGACTGCTCGATACGCGAGCGATCTACGTGTGCCCGCGCGTCAATCCCGACGGCGCCGAATGGGCGCTCGCGGACAAGCCCAGGTACATTCGTTCCTCGACGCGCCCCTATCCCTACGACGAGGACCCGGTCGAGGGCCTGAACGTCGAGGACGTCGACGGTGACGGGCGCATCCTTTCGATGCGCATCCGCGACCCGAACGGCGCCTACAAGGCCCACCCGGAGGACCCGCGCCTCATGACGCCGCGCGATCCGGTCGAGGCGGGCGGCGAATACTGGCGCGTCATTCCCGAAGGCCTCCTCGTCAACTTCGATGGCGTCGAGATGCGCGTCAATCGCGACAAGGAGGGCCTGGACCTCAACCGCAACTTTCCCTCGGGCTGGCGGCAGGAATTCCAGCAGGCCGGCGCGGGGCCCTATCCCACGTCCGAGCCGGAGGTGCGCGCCGTGGTGGATTTCATCACGCGCCATCCCAACATCGGCGCGGGCGTGAGCTTCCACACCCACAGCGGGGTGATCCTGAGGCCCTTCTCGAGCGAGAGCGACGACAACATGGTCCCGGAGGACCTCTGGCTCTACAAGCTCTTCGGCAAGAAGAGCACCGAGCTCACCGGCTATCCGAACATCTCGATCTTCCACGACTTCAAGTACCACCCGAAGCAGATCATCACCGGCGGATTCGACTGGATCTACGAGCACCTGGGCCAGTTTTTCTGGACGGTCGAGATCTGGGCGCCGATGCGCGAGGCGGGAATCGAGAATTACCACTTCATCGAGTGGTACCGAACGCATCCGCCCGAGGACGACTTGAAGATGCTCGCCTGGAGCGATCGCGAGCTGGGCGGCGAGGCCTACGTGCCCTGGTACCCGTTCGAGCACCCGCAGCTGGGGCCGGTGGAGCTCGGCGGCTGGAACAAGCTCGCCTGCTTCCGCAACCCGCCGAAGAAGTATCTCGAGCGCGAGGTGAACCGCTTCCCGAAGTGGCTTACCTGGCAGGCGCTCACGCTGCCGCGCCTGGAATTGCTGCGCACGGACGTGACGCGGCTGGGGACGGACACCTGGAAAGTGCGCCTGGCGGTGCACAACAGCGGCTACCTTCCTTCGTACGTGACCAAGCGGGCGCTCGAGCGCAAGACCGTGCGCGGGACCGTCTACGAGATCGCGCTCCCCGAGGGGGCCGCCCTCGTTTCGGGCAAGCCGCGCGTCGAGGGCGGCCAGCTCGAGGGCCGCGCGAACAAGGTTTCGCTGCAGGCTTTCCTGCCGAATCCCGAGCTCACCGGCGACCGCGCCCAGTGCGAATGGACTATCCGCGCGCCGGCGGGTGCCGTGGTCGAGGTGAGCGCGCGCAACGAAAGGGCGGGAAGGGTTTCCGCGGCGCTCACGCTGGCCTGATCGGCGGGGTTGCGAAAGGTGTAGGCTCGTTCCATCTCCGTTCAACGGAGGTGTGCATGGAAACGGTCAGGCGTCCCGCGGTGGCGGGCGCCTTCTACCCCCGCGAAGCGCGCGTGCTGCAGGCCGAGGTCGAGGCGTACCTCGCCGCTGCGCGCCCTGGCGCCCGGACGGCGCCGCCCAAGGCGATCATCGCGCCGCACGCGGGCTACGTCTATTCGGGCCCGATCGCGGCGTCGATCTATGCGCGCCTCGCGCCGCTGCGCGGTCGCATCCGCCGCGTCGTCCTTGCCGGCCCGGCGCACCGCGCCTACGTGTCGGGCGCGGCGATTCCCTCCGCACGCGCATTCGGTTCGCCCTTGGGCGACGTGGCGCTCGACACCGGCATGCTCGCCGCCCTGCGGGCCCTTGCCTTCGTGGAGGAGAACGACCGCGCGCACGCCCTCGAGCATTCGCTCGAGGTACACCTGCCTTTCCTGCAGTCGGTCCTGGGCGAATTCGCCCTGGTCCCGATCGTCGTGGGCGAGGCGAGCGCGGCGGAGGTGGCGGCGCTCTTCGAGACGGCCTGGGGCGGCGACGAGACGCTCGTCGTGGTGAGCTCCGACCTTTCGCACTACCTCCCCTACGAGGCGGCGCGCGCACGCGACCGGAACACCGTCGATGCGATCCTGCGGCTCGAGCCGCGGCTCGAGCCGGAAGAAGCCTGCGGCGCGGCGCCGATCAACGGGCTCCTCGAAGTCGCCCGCCGGCGTGGCTTGCGTCCCGAGCTCGTCGACCTGCGCAATTCGGGCGATACGGCCGGCGACCGCGAGCGGGTCGTGGGCTATGCGGCGTTCGCGTTCGGGCCGGCGGGGGAGCATGGCTGAGGCTCGCGGCCCCGTCCTTCTTGCGATCGCGCGCGAGTCGATCCAGCTCACCGGCGAGACACCCTCCGTTGGCGCCTGGGCTGCAGCCTGGCTGCGCGAGCCGGGCGCAAGCTTCGTGACGCTCCGCCTGGACCAGGAGCTGCGTGGTTGCATCGGCACGATCGACGCGCATCGGCCCCTGGGCGACGATGTGGCCTGGAATGCGCGGGCGGCTGCGTATCGCGACCCGCGCTTTCCGCCCGTGTCGACGATCGAACGCGAACGCCTGCAGGTCGAGGTTTCGGTCCTTTCGCGGCGCGAGCCCCTTGCAACCTCGAGCGAATCCGATGCGCTGGCGCTGCTGCGGCCGGGCATCGACGGCATCGCCCTCGAATACCTCGGGGCTTCGGCCACGTTCCTGCCGCAGGTGTGGGAGAGCCTGCCCGAGCCCGGCCCGTTCCTCGAGCACCTCCGGCGCAAGGCGGGGTTGCCCGGGCGCTTCTGGCATCCCGACGTGCGCCTGTCGCGCTATACCGTGGAGAAATTCCTCTGAGCGCCCGCGACGAAGACCTTGCCGGCGCGCACCATCCCGGCCGCTGGTGGCACCGGATGGAGGATGGCCGCATCCAATGCGACCTGTGTCCGCGCGAGTGCCGCCTTCACGAGGGCCAGCGGGGCGCCTGCTTCGTGCGCGCCCGCGTGGACGACCGGATGGTGCTCACCACGTACGGGCGCTCTTCCGGGTTCTGCATCGATCCGGTCGAGAAGAAGCCGCTCAACCATTTCCTGCCGGGGAGCTCCGTCCTCTCGTTCGGCACCGCGGGCTGCAACCTCGCCTGCAAGTTCTGCCAGAACTGGGACATCTCGAAATCGCGCGACATGGACCGGCTCATGGACCAGGCGAGCCCCGGCGCGATCGCCGGCGCCGCGGCCGTTTCGGGCTGCCGGAGCGTGGCCTTCACCTACAACGATCCCGTGATCTTCGCCGAATACGCCATGGATGCGGCCGATGCATGCCGCGCCCGGGGATTGGACAGCGTCGCGGTCACCGCGGGATACATCTCGCCCGAAGCGCGGCGCGAGTTCTACGCGAAGATGGACGCCGCCAACGTGGACCTCAAGGGATTCACCGACGACTTCTACGTGAAGCTCACGGGTGCGAAGCTGGCGCCGGTGCTCGACACGCTCGCCTATCTCAAGCACGAGACCGATGTGTGGTTCGAGATCACGACGCTGCTCATTCCGACGAAGAACGACTCGGATGCCGAGAACCGCGCGATGGCGAAGTGGATCTGCCGCGAGCTGGGGCCCGACGTGCCGCTGCACTTCACCGCGTTCCATCCCGACTTCAAGATGACCGATCTTCCGCCCACGCCCGCGGCGACGCTGGCGCGCATGCGCCGCATCGCCATGGACGAGGGGTTGCATTTCGTCTACACGGGCAATGTCCACGACCGGGAAGGGGGGACCACCTTCTGCCCTTCGTGCCGCGCCGCGTTGATCGTGCGCGACTGGTATCGCATCGAGAATTACCGCCTCACCGACGAGGGCCGTTGCCCGGATTGCTCCGCGGCGATTCCCGGACGGTTCGAGCGCTTCGATGCGAAGCGCCAATTTGGAAGGAAGCGCATTCCCGTCGCCGTCGGAAGGTGACAAGCGTGGGCGCCTGCGCCGGCGCGACGATCAACGGCTCCACTCCGGATGCTGCTCGTGCAGGTCGCGGTGCTGCTCGATGAGCACCTGGTAGAACGAGAGCCGCTCGGGGGAGATTTCGCCTTTCTTCGCCGCGTCGATCACCGTGCACCCCGGCTCGTTCAGGTGGGCGCAGTCGTTGAACTTGCAGCGTCCCAGGAAAGGCCGGAATTCACGCATCGCTTCCCCGATCTGGTCCTCGGTGAGGTGGAAGAGGCCGAATGACTGGAAGCCCGGAGTGTCGATGATCGCGGTATCGCGGTCGAGGCGGTAGAAGCGCGAGAAGGTCGTGGTGTGCGTCCCCGAGTCGCGCGAGGCGGTGAGCTCGCCCACTCTCGCCACCTCGTTCAGGACCAGGGCGTTCACCGTCTTGGACTTGCCCATCCCGCTCTGCCCCACGAGCAGCGTGAGCTTGTTCTCGAGGTGCGGGAGCAGCGGCGTCACGTCCTGCTTGGCCGACATCGAGATCACCGTGTAGCCGATCTTCCCGTAGGGCGCGAGCGCCTTCAGCGACTCGCCGTGCTCCGGCAGGTCCGCCTTGTTGAGCGCGATCACCACCGGCAGGCGCGCGGCCTCGCAGGCCACGAGCGAGAGGTTCAGGAACGCTTCGCTGAACGGCGGCTTCGGGGCGAGGAGGATCGCGACCTGGTCGACGTTCGCGGCGAGCATCTTCTCGCGCCACTGGTCGGACCGGTAGAGCAGGTTGCGCCGCGTGCCCACGCGCTCGATCGACCCCTGCGCGGAGCCGGTGAGCCGCACCTCGACGAAATCCCCACACGTGGCGTCCTGGCGCTTGCCCTTGCGGGTGCAGACCACCTGGCGGCGGTCGGAGAATTCGACCAGGAACTCGCGCCCGAAGTCGGCGATGACGCGGCCCTCGACGACGACCGACTCGCTGCGCTCGCGGCGGGTCGTCATCTCGGATTCAAGCGTCGAACAGGGCGTCCAGCTTGGCCGCGCAGATGAATTCGTTCTCCGACAGGCCGTTGATCGCGTGGGTCACGTAGCTCACCTTGCATTCGCCCCACTTGACGAGCATGTCCGGATGGTGGTCCTCGCGATGCGATATCCAGGCCGCGGCGTTCACGAACGCCATGGTCTCGAAGTAGTTGCCGAACTTGAACGTCTTGGCGATCGCGCCGCCCTCGAGCGCCCAGCCCGAAAGGCCCTTCAGCAGCGGCTTCACCTGCTCGGGCGTGAGGGGCGCGACGCCGCCCTCGCACGGCACGCACTTCCTGCGCGCAAGCTCGTTCACTCTGTGGCCATTCCTTTGACGGGATCGGCCCTGCGCAGGTGGTCGATGCGCAGCGCCGCCGGGGGATGCGAATCATACACCAGCGAGTGCAGGGGATCGGGCGTGAGGGTCGCGGCGTTGTCGCGGTAGAGCTTGGCGAGCGCCGAGGCGAGGCTGGCGGCCGAAGCGTGCGTGGCGGCGAACGCGTCGGCCTCGTACTCCTGCCGGCGCGCCATGAGGCTCGCCAGCGGCTGCAAGGGAAACATGAAGACCGGCGCCACGAGCGCAAAACCCGCGAGCAGCGCGCCCACCTGCGGTTGCGGCAGGCCGAGCGCCTCGTGGAAGGCCGGCTCGTGATAGAGCCAGCCGAGCACCGCGAGCAGCAGCAGCGCGAGCCCGAAGCG
>CAMPHL010000085.1 GCA_946885905.1 uncultured Pseudomonadota bacterium
GCCATTGAAGTGCAGATGCGGGGCGCCGGTCGCCTGCTGGCGCTCATGGCGAGCGGACTGCAAGGGCAGCGCTTCCGCTTCGCGGGCTACCTGCCGGCCGACTCGGCGGCGCGCAAGGCCGCCATCACCGAGCTCGAGCGGCGCTCCACGCGCGATGGCGAGACGCAGGTGTTCATCGAGACGCCGTATCGCAACGACTCCCTGCTCGCCGACCTGCTCGCCAGTTGCCGTCCCTCGACTCGCCTGTGCGTCGCCGCCGACCTGACCGGTCCGCAGGAATCGATCCGCAGCGAGTCGATCGAACGCTGGCGCGCGCGCCCCGCCCCGCTCGGAAAGCAGCCCGCGATTTTCCTGCTGCTGGCCTGAGACGTTCGCCGCCGGTTAGCGGCGGATTGTCCGCCCCAGCGGCCGTTGCCGCTGTGGTCGACCGTCAACGCAAGAACAAGTTGTTTTGCTTGAGCAGCGGATAAAGGACTTCGGCCCGCACCGGCGCCGAAAAGTAGTACCCCTGCCCCACATGGCAACCCTTCGAGCGCAATAGCGCGAGCTGCCCCGCGGTCTCCACGCCCTCGGCGATGGTGTCCAGGTCGAGGCTCTTGGCCATGTTGATGATGGCCACGACGATCGCCGTGTCGTTCGGGTCGACGGTGATGTCGCGCACGAACGACTGGTCGATCTTGAGCTTCTGGATCGGCAGGCGCTTCAGGTACGACAGGCTCGAATAGCCGGTGCCGAAGTCGTCGATGGCGAGCTGCACGCCCATCTCGGAGAGCTTGTTGAGCAGCATGATCATGCCCTCGGTCTGGCGCATGACCTGGCTCTCGGTGATCTCGAGCTCGAGGCACGAGGGCTCGAGGCCGGTCTCGGCGAGCACCCGCGTCACCATGTCGAGGAAGCCCCGGTCGGAGAACTGGCGGGCCGACAGGTTGATCGCCATGCGGCGCTTGGGCAGGCCCATGTCCTGCCACTCGCGCGCCTGCCGGCAGCCCTCGCGCAACACCCATTCGCCGATCTCGTTGATGAGGCCGGTTTCCTCCGCGAGCGGGATGAAATCCCCGGGCGAGATCGTGCCGCCGTCCTCGGTCTTCCAGCGCACCAGCGCCTCGACCGCGAGGATCTCGCCGCTGTCCAGGTCGATCTGGGGCTGGTAGTGCAGCAGGAAGTCGCGGCGCATCACCGCGCGGCGCAGCGCCGATTCGAGCGTCATGCGGCGCTTGACGGCGATGTTCATCTGCGCGGTGAAGTACTGGTAGGTGTTCTTTCCCTGCGTCTTGCCGTGGAACATCGCCGTGTCGGCGTTCTTCATGAGGGTCTGGGCATCCCGCCCGTCCTCGGGGAAGAGCGCGATGCCCACCGAACCCGAGACGTGCTGGTCGATGCCGCCCAGCACGAAGGCCTTGCGCAGCGAGTTGAGGACTTTCTGGGCGACGAGCGATGCGCCGCGCCCGTCGTCGAGGCCGTCGAGCAGCACGATGAACTCGTCGCCGCCCTGGCGCGCGATCGTGTCCTCGGCGCGGACGCACTCCTTCAGCCGGCCGGCCACCTGGCGAAGCAGCTCGTCGCCCACGTCGTGGCCCAGCGTGTCGTTGATGTTCTTGAAGTTGTCGAGGTCGATGAACAGCACCGCCACCTTGCGGCTGGTGCGTTCGGCCCGCGCGATCGAGTGCGCGAGCCGATCCTGCAGCAGCGACCGGTTGGGCAGTCCCGTGAGGTTGTCGTGGTAGGCGAGGTGCTGGATGCGCTGCTGGATGACCTTGCGGTCGGTCACGTCGCGCGAGTTGAACACCACGCCCTGGATGTGCGGGTTGTCGAGGCGATTGGTGCCCAGCGACTCGAAGGTGCGCCAGCTCCCGTCCTTGTGCCGCAGCCGGAACTCCACCGGCTCGATCGACTGCCGTCCCTCGATGATGCGGCGCAACGCCGCCTTGGAGTGCTCGAGGTCCTCGGGGTGGACGATCTCGGCCACGTTGCGGCCGACGGTTTCGGAAGGCTCGTAGCCGAGCAGGTGCCGCACCGCCGTGCTCTGGTAGCGGATGACACCGTCGGCGTCCACCACCGAGACCAGGTCGAGCGAGCTTTCGGTGAGCACCCGGAAGCGCGCCTCGCTCGCCTCGAGCGCGCGCTCGGCCTCCTTGTAGCGCGTCACGTCCGTGATGATCCCGATCACGCCCGCGAGGTCGCCGCGCTGGTCGACGAAGCTCACCTTGTTGTAGAGCATCTCGCGGGTATCGCCCGCGGCCGTGGGCACGCGCATCTCGTAGGTGGCCGACGCCGGGCGCTCCAGCAACCGGCGGTCGTGGTCGCAGTGGTCCTGCGCTACCTGCGCGTCGAAAACCTCCTCGATGCGGCGGCCGGTCCAGTCCTTGCCACGGGTGAAGAGCTCGTCGAAGGCGCGGTTGTACATGCGGAAGCGCCCCTCGACGTCCTTGAAATACACCGGGTTCGGGATCGCATCGAGCAGCGCACGGGTGAAGTGGAGGTGGCGTTCCAGGTCTGCCGCGGTGCGCTTGGCGCCGCTCACGTCGATGCAGGCCACCAGCAGGCCATACACGGTCCCGGTCTCGTCGCGCAGCGGTGCCGCCGAGACGTTGATCACGATGTCCGTGCCGTCCGCGCGCCGGCGCTCGAGCTCCAGGCCCGTGAGCACTTCGCCACCCAGCACGCGCGCCCGCAGCAGCGCGGCCTCTTCCTTCTTCTCCTCGCTGATGAACGGCGCGCGCCGGCCGATCGCCTGCTCCCGCTTGTAGCCGAAGATGCGCTCGGCGGCCTCGTTCCAGAACTTGACGATGCCGTCCGTGTCGCTGGTGTAGATCGCCACGGGCGAGGTGCCGATGACCGCCGAGAGGAAAGCGTTGGCGTTGTGGAGCTCGCGGTCGAGCGCGCGCTGCTCGGTGAGGTCGAAGAAGGCGCCCACGACGAGCTTCGCGTGGCCGGAGGCTTCGCGCACCACCGCCGCCACGCGGCGCACCCAGATCTCGGTGCCGTCCTTGCGCAGGTAGCGTTTGTCCACCGGGGCCGTGAAGTCCGCGCCGGCGCGGATCTGCCGCAACTGCTCCTCGTCGCGCGCGGCGTCGTCCGGGTGGGTGAAGCGGCGGAACGACTGGCCCTCGAGCTCCTCGCGCGAGTAGCCGGTCATCTCGCAGAAGGCGCGGTTCACGTGCCGGAAGATCCCCTCCGGGCTGATCACGACGAGCCCGACGGCGGTGCGCTCGAACGCCTCCCGTACCAGCTCGAGCTCTAGATGTCGTGGGCTGTCGGCGACCGCGCTCACGCTCAGCGGATCTCCAGCACCGCGCGCCTGGCCGCGTCCGTGAAGGC
Source organism: uncultured Pseudomonadota bacterium (assembly GCA_946885905.1). The sequence continues at coordinate 3,319 of CAMPHL010000085.1, forward strand.
GCGGACGAGCGCTTCGCCGGTCTCGGCGCCGAAGCGCTTCGACAGGGTCTCGAAGGGATTCTCCTCGACCGTGAAGTTGACCAGCTTGTCGGCGTTGAAGACCTCGCGTGCCACGTACTCCGTGCTGCCGAGCGCATCGGCGAGCCCCAGCTCGATGCTCCTCTCGCCGGTCCAGAAGAAGCCCTGGAACATCTCGGGCGTTTCCTTCAGGCGCTTGCCGCGTCCGTCGCGCACGACCTTGATGAACTGCTCGTGGACTTCCTGGAGCAGCTTCTGCATGTGCGCGCGTTCCTCCGGCTTCTCCGGCTCGAAGGCATCGAGGAAGTTCTTGTTGCTGCCCGATTTGTAGACGCGCCGCTCCACGCCCAGCTTTTCGATCGCGCCCTGGAAGCCGAAGCCGCCCGAGATCACGCCGATCGAGCCCACGATGCTCGCCTTGTCGACGTAGATCTTGTCCGCGGCGACGGCGATGTAGTACCCGCCGGAGGCGCACAGGTCCTCCACCACGGCATGAAGCGGGATCGAGGGGTACTTGGCGCGCAGCCGGCGGATCTCGTCGTTCACGTGGCCCGCCTGGACGGGACTGCCGCCGGGGCTGTTGATGCGCACGACCACGCCCGCGGTGTTGCTGTCCTTGAAGGCGCGGTTCAGGCCCTTGATGAGGCGCTCGGCCGATGCCTGGTCCTCGGCGCTGATGACCCCCTCCACATCGACGACCGCGGTGTGCTTGCCGATCGTGGTTCGCGAGTCACCCTCGGACCTGCCGAACCAGCCCAGCGCCGCGCCGATCACGAGGAAGGCCATCGCGAACCAGAGCAGCTTGAACAGAGCGTTCCACTGCCGGGTGCGCCGCTGCTCTTCGATCGCCTTCAGGGCGACCTTTTCGAGCACCGCGCGCTCCCATTGGGGCGGGCCGGGGTCGGTCATCGGGGTGCGGTCCTGCGTACGGGAGCTTCATCCAAGAGGAGCACCTGGCCGTCGCGCTCCGTGATTGCGAGCGGCTCGAGTGCAGCGCCGCGGCACGGTCCCGCGACGCACTTTCCATTGCCCGGCTCGAAAAGCGCGCCATGAGTCGAGCAGATCAAGTATAGCTTGGACTCGTCGAAGAACTCCCCCGGATTCCAGTCGAGCTCGGTGGACGCGTGCGGGCACCGGTTCACGAAGGCGCGCACCGTGCCGAGGTGCCGCACGGCGAAGCCCACGGGCGTGAAGTGAGCCTGCGGATCGAGCTCGAAGCGCACGCCGGCGCCGCCATCGGCGAGCTCGGAAGATGCGCAGATGCGCTTCATGCGTTGGCGCCCAGCCAGCGGTGCAGCTCCTGCACGCTGGCGCATCGAACCACCGCTGGACGCGTGAGCAAGAGCTCCTCGCCATGCGCGCCATAGGAAACGGCGATCGCATCCACGCCCGCGTTCGCCGCGAGCTCGAGGTCGTGCGTGGTGTCGCCGACCATCACCGCGCGGCCCGGCTCCACGCCGGTCATCTCGAGCAGCATGAGGAGCATTCCGGGATGCGGCTTGGCGAAACCCTCGTCCGCGCAGCGCGTGGCTTCGAACCAGGGCCCGAGGCCGGTCTGCTCGAGCGCGCGTTCGAGGCCCCGGCGCGCCTTTCCGGTCGCGACGGCGAGGCGGCGGCCGCGCCCATGAAGGTCTTCCAGCATCTCGCGCACGCCGCCGAAAAGGGGCGCCTCGGGCTCCCCGGCGAGGAAGTGATGGCGGTAACGCTCCGCGAGCCACGCCTGCCCGGCCGCGTCCAGATCGGGCACCACTTTCCGGAACGTGTCCGCCATGTTGAGGCCGATCACGAACAATGCTTCCTCTTCCGTGGGGACCGCGCATCCCACGTCGCGGCAAGCGGCCTGGAGGCTGTGGGCGATCACGCGCGTGGAGTCCATGAGCGTGCCGTCCCAGTCGAAGACGACCAGGTCGTACTTGTTCACGCGAAACCTCTGGAACACGGATGAAACGGATAAAGCGGATGAACACGGATAACACCAACCATGCTTTCGTGCCTGCGCTCGCCGTAGCCACGAAGCAATGCCTTATCCGTGTTCATCGGTTTCATCCGTTTCATCCGTGTTCCCCGCTTTTGGCCTCCGTCAGCCACCGCAGCCGAAATTCCTCGAGATCCCGCGGCAGCGGCGACTCGATGCGAACCGGCTCATTGGAAATGGGATGCGCGAACGCGAGCGAGCGCGCGTGCAGGAACATCCGCTTCAACCCCTCCTTGCGAAGCCGCCGGTTGAGCTCGAAGTCGCCGTATTTGTCGTCGCCCAGGACCGGGTGCTTCAGGTGCGCGAGGTGCACGCGGATCTGGTGCGTACGGCCGGTGAGCAGCTCCGCCTCGAGCAGGCTGAACTCGCGTCCGCGGTCGAGGCGCCGCAAGACGGTCTCGGCCTCCTGCCCGCGCTCCGAAACCGAAACGTGCTTGCCTCCATCGGCGAGCGTGCGTTTGGCCAGCGCCGCGCGCACGCGCTGCAGCTCGTTTCGAAATCGCCCGGCCACGCCCGCGAGGTAGCGTTTGTCCACGGCGCGCGTCCGGATCGCCTCGTGCAGGGCGGTGAGCGCCGGACGCCGCTTGGCGACCAGCAGCACGCCCGAGGTCTCGCGATCGAGCCGGTGCACGAGCTCGTGGTAGCGCGCCTGCGGCCGAATCGAACGACGCGACTCGATCACCCCGTGGGCCACGCCGCTGCCGCCGTGGACCGCGATGCCCGACGGCTTGTCGATGGCGAGGAAGGCGTCGTCCTCGAAAAGGATCGGCAGCCTGAAGTGCGGCGCCGGCGCGGCCTCGGCCTTCCCGGCGATGCGCATGGGCGGAACGCGGATGCGGTCCCCGGCCTGCACGCGCCGCGACGCATCGACGCGCCCACTGTTCACCCGCACCTCGCCGCTGCGCAGGACGCGGTAGACGTGGCTCTTGGGCACGCCCTTCAGCCTGGCGAACAGGTAGTTGTCGATGCGCTGGCCGGCCTCCTCTTCCGTCACCTCGATCCAGCTGGCCGCTTTGCCATCGCCCCACATGCCGGTATACTACAGGTCGTTGATTTCCAAGAGATCGACACCGTCCCACGGGACGAGGACCGGAGGCGGCCGCGAAAGGCCGCCGAGCAGGCAAACATCGTCCGCCTGCGAGACCAAGGGCGATGGACAAACGAAATACGCGCTCGACGCACGAATTCCACGGTTTCCGCCTCAGCGCCCCGAAAAGTGGCCGGCGCGAAACCCAGACGAAGAAAACCAGAAATCGTCCCCTCGCTCACGCACACGTGACGCATCCAAAGACAGACTTCTGAAGTAGCTCGTCGCCCGGGCCCCCGGCCGAACGGGGCGCCCTCTTCCGTGGCAGAGCGCGGGAGAGAAGAAACGTGAAACGCATGCTTTTCAATGCGACCCAGGCGGAAGAGCTCCGGGTCGCGATCGTCGAAGGCCAGAAGCTCATCGACCTCGACATCGAATCCGCCGGCAAGGAACAGCGCAAGTCCAACATCTACAAGGGTCTCATCACCCGAGTGGAGCCCTCCCTCGAAGCGGTCTTCGTCGATTACGGGGCCGAGCGCCACGGCTTCCTGCCCTTCAAGGAGATCGCCAAGCAGTACATGGTCAACCAGGACGGCGGCGAGTTCGGCCGTTCGAAGATGGCCACCCAGCTGAAAGCCGGGTCCGAGCTCATCGTCCAGGTCGACAAGGACGAGCGCGGCAACAAGGGCGCGGCGCTCACGACCTATATCTCGCTCGCCGGGCGCTACCTGGTGCTCATGCCGAACAACCCGCGCGGCGGCGGCGTCTCGCGCCGCATCGAGGGCGAGGACAGGACCGAGCTGCGCGAGGTGATGGACCAGCTCGAGGTACCCGACGGCATGAGCCTCATCGCCCGCACCGCGGGCATCGGCCGCAACGTCGAGGAACTGCAGTGGGACCTCAACTACCTCCTGCAGCTCTGGCGCGCGATCGAAAACGCCGCCGCCGAGGAGAAGGCGCCCTGCCTGATCTACCTCGAGTCGAGCCTCGTGGTGCGCGCCATCCGCGACCTCTTCCAGCCCGACATCGGCGAGATCCTGATCGACACCTCGGCGATCTACGACCAGGCGGTGTCGTTCATGTCGACGGTGATGCCGGCCAACGTGAACAAGGTCAAGCATTACAAGGACGACATCCCCCTCTTCTCGCGCTTCCAGATCGAGCACCAGATCGAGAGCGCGTACCGGCGCGACGTGACGCTGCCCTCGGGCGGCGCGATCGTGATCGACCACACCGAGGCGCTCGTTTCCATCGACGTGAACAGCGCCCGCGCCACGCGCGGACATGACATCGAGCAGACCGCCTTCAACACCAACCTCGAAGCCGCCGACGAAGTCGCGCGCCAGCTCCGCCTGCGCGACCTGGGCGGCCTGGTGGTGATCGACTTCATCGACATGGAGAGCGCGAAGAACCAGCGCGAGGTGGAAAACCGCCTGCGCGAGGCGCTGCGCCACGACCGCGCGCGCGTGCAGGTGGGCAAGATCTCGCGCTTCGGCCTGCTCGAGCTCTCGCGCCAGCGCCTGCAGCCCTCCCTCGAGGAGACCACCCATTCGCCTTGCCCGCGCTGCCACGGCACCGGATATATACGCGACACGGCGTCCACGGCTTTGCACGTACTGCGCATCCTGCAGGAAGAGGCGATGAAGGAGAACACCGCCGCCATCCACGCCCAGGTGCCGGTGGACGTGGCGACCTACCTCCTGAACGAGAAGCGCAGCGACATCTTCCAGATCGAGGGGCGGCTCAAGGTCCACGTCCTGCTGATTCCGAATCCGCACTTCGAGACTCCGAACTACCAGGTCGAGCGGCTGCGCCACGACGCGCCGCAACTGGACGACCAGACACCCAGCTACGAGCTGGCGACCGCGCCCGCGCAGGAAGCGCCGATCGTGCTGCCGACCAAGGGAGCCGAGAAGCCCGCGCCGCGCCCCGAGCCGCTGGTGAAGGGCATCAAGCCGGCCCAGCCCGCGCCCACCAGCGTTGCGCCCGTCGAGGTGACCACGCCGGCGCCCGTTGCCGCGCGACCCGCCCCGCAGGCCCCGCTCGCGGCAGCCGCGAGCGCTTCGGCCGAGCCCAAGGGGATCCTCGACCGCCTCTTCGGCTGGGTCC
>CAMPHL010000086.1 GCA_946885905.1 uncultured Pseudomonadota bacterium
GAGGAAAGACTCGATGAAACGCTTCCTGCTTCTTCCGGCCCTGGCGCTCGCCTCGCGCGGATTCATGCGCCGCCCCACAGCCAGGCCGCGCCGCGCACCCCCGAGGAGTCGCCGTGGCGCGGTGGCAGCAGGCGCGTGCGCACTTCGTCGGAGAACACATGGCCCGACCAAAGCCGCGGCACGTTGACGTACAGGCGCCGCGCGTTGGAAAGGCCGCCGCCCAGCACGATGGCCTCCGGATCGAGGACGTTGATGACCGAGGCGAGCGACCGCGCGAGCCGCGCCTCGTAGCGAGCGAGCGTAGCCTCGCATGAGGCATCGCCCTCGCGCGCGCCAGCCACGATCCGCTCGGCGGAGATCTGCACGCCCGTCGTACGCATGTGATCGGCAGCGAGGCCCGGACCCGAGAGATACGTTTCGATGCAGCCGCTGCGGCCGCAATAGCAAGGCGGCAGCGGCAGGTCCGCCGCCTGCGGCGCCGGAAGGGGATTGTGGCCCCACTCGCCCGCGATCGCATTCGCGCCATCGAGCGCGCGTCCATCGATCACCACGCCACCGCCCACGCCCGTACCGAGGATCACGCCGAAGACCACGCGCGCACCGGCCGCGGCGCCATCGACGGCTTCCGAGAGCGCGAAGCAGTTGGCATCGTTGGCGATGCGGATCTCGCGACCAAGCCGCCGCTCGAGATCCTGCTTGAGCGCTCGCCCGTTGAGGCAGGTGGAGTTCGCGTTCTTGACGCGGCCGCTCGCGAGCGATATCGCGCCGGGCGTGGCCACCCCCACGCTCGCAGGTCTGCCCAGCTCGCGCTCGGCCTCGTCCACGAGGCGCCCCACGGCCTCGACCGTGGCCTCGTAGTCCCCGGCCGGCGTCGCGACGCGGCGACGCAGGCGCAGCGCGCCGGACTCGTCCAGCGCCGCGAGCTCGATCTTGGTGCCCCCCAGGTCTATCCCGATCCGCATCCGGCAGGACTATAGGCGAAACGCGGCGCCGCGAAACACCTCCAACTTCGACTACCTGGAGAAAGGGAACCCCGATGAGCGACGACAAGGCCAAGCGCGGATCGCCCGATCGCGACCGCATCGACATGAGCGACGAGGACGAGGTGCGCAACTGGACCCAGTCCCTCGGTGTCTCGAAGGACGAGCTGCAGCGCGCGGTCCAGGCCGCCGGCGACCGCGCCGACAAGGTGCGGGAGTGGCTGGGAAGCCGCTCGCGCTAGATTCGCGAGTGGGGAAGCAACGCGGGCCCTTCGGGGCCCGCGGTCGTTTCTAGCGCGCGGCGATCGTGTCGGGCGCGGCGGTGACCGAGCCCTGGATCACTCGAGTGCGCCCGTTGCCGATCTGCACTTCGCCGCCGATGAGGGCGGCCTGGATCTGGTCGGCGCTGGGCTGCTTCACGCCGAGCGAGCTGAGCGTCGAACGCGCCTTCGAAAGCGCGGCGTCGACCTCCTCCTCGGACATCGGCGCCGGCGGCGTGAAGCCCGCGAGGCTGCGCGTGTTGTTGGGGCCCTGCGTGACGAGCATCACGGTCTTGCCGCTCTGCAGGCCGCTTACGAGCGAGTCGGCGTTGGACTTGCCCCCCGCCCAGGTGGAATAGCGCGACGACAGGCTGCGCGAATCGCCGGGGCCGACGGCGGCGAGCGCGGGCAGTGCGATGAAAGCGAGCGTTGCGGCGACGATTCGGATCATGTGCGAAGCCTCCTTGGTCAGCTTCGCACTGTGCATGCGTGCGATTACAGGCGAACCGGGGCGCCCCATCACCGGACGGACCACGAGAGCGTCGCGCAGCTACACGTACGTGCAGGCGTCGTGAGCCTGCTGGTAGGATCGCGTCATTGCGCGCGTAGGACTGCACCGCTCGACGCATGAACCTCGTGATCGTCGCCACCATCGCCGCCGGGCTGCTCCTCGACCAGCACTGGGTGTTTCACGGGCAGCTGCTCGTGAACCTCGCCGCCTGGGCGGTCTTCTTCACGCTGTGGTTCAACCGTCCCGAACGCGAGCGCCCCGCCCTCTTCGCCTGCCTCGCGTTCGCGACCGCGGGCGAGATTTTCCTTTCGCTCGTGTGGGGCCTTTACGAATACCGCCTCGGCAACATCCCGCTGTTCGTGCCGCCGGGCCACGTGCTGCTTTTCTTCCTCGGCACGCAGATCGCCGCGCGCATCCCGGATCGCGGCGAGTGGTGGGTGGCCGCGCTCGCTGCACCGCTCATCGCAACATTCGCATGGTCGGGCCGCGACACGCTGGGGCCGCTGCTCTTCGCGATGTTCCTCGCGTGCATGTGGGTCTCGCCCGCGCGCAAGCTCTACGCGACGATGTTCGTGCTCTCGCTCGCGATGGAGCTCTACGGGACCTGGATCGGGAACTGGACCTGGGCCGCGGACGTGCCGTGGCTGGGGCTCACCGCCGACAACCCGCCGCTCGCGGCGGGTGCCTTCTACTGCGTGCTCGACTGGTTGGTCGTAGCGGTGGCGGGCAGGCCCATCTCGACCCCGAGCATCGCCTCGCACCAGGCGGCGACCCTGAGCGCGCGCTCGTCGTCGCGGTAGCGGCCGACGACCTGCAATCCCAGCGGCAGGCCCCTGGGGCCGCGCCCCGAAGGAATCGAAACCGCCGGCAGGCCCGCCTGCGTCCAGAGCGAAGCGAAGGTCGGGTCGCCCGTGCCCGAGAGCCCCTCGGGAGCCTCACCGGGGGCGGGGATGGTCACGATCGCGTCGAACCGCGCGAGGTTCGTATACAGCCACTGGCGATAGTGGTCGCGCTTCTCCCGCGCGCGCGTGTACATCTCGGGGGTCAGGCGATGGCCGCGATCGAGCAGCTCCTGCAGCGCCGGCGACAGGCGGATCCGATGGCGCGACTCCACCGAGAAGAAGCTCTTGACGGCCTCCCGCGCCACGATGATCCAGAGGTTGTCCCAGGCCTCCTCGAAGAACTTCGGCAGCACGAGCTCCTTCACCTGCGCGCCCGCCCCGGCGAGCTTGGCCACGCACTCGTCGAAATGCGCGCGCTGGTGCTCCGTGGCAGCCGGCCATTTCGGCGTGCGCACGATCGCGAGACGCGGCGATTCGGGGAAGGGCTCGAGCGGCACGTGCAGCGTCGAGAGCGGACCGCGGATGCAGGTCGCCTCGTCGCGGTTGTCCTGGCCCATGAGGCAGGCGCCGAACCATGCGGCATCGGCGACGGAGCGCGCGAACACGCCCACGGTATCGGTGCTCGGCGCGAACGGATGGATGCCGCTGCGCGAGATCGCGCCGAAGCTGGGCTTGTAGCCCACCACGCCGCAGAAGGCCGCGGGACGGATCACCGAGCCCAGGGTCTGCGTGCCGATCGCGACCGGGACGAAGCCCGCCGCGACCGCCGCGGCCGAGCCGCTGGAGGAGCCCCCCGGCGTGTGGTTCGGGTTCCAGGGATTGCGTGTCTTGCCCGGCGTGCGGAAGGCGAATTCGGTAGTCACGGTCTTGCCCATGACCAGGCCGCCCAATGCCTCGAGGCGGCGGACGACCCAGGCCGAAAGGCTCGGGACGTTGGTCTGGTAGATGCGCGAGCCCATGCGCGTGGGGATGCCGCGGGTGTTGATGATGTCCTTCACCCCGACCGGGATGCCGTAGAGCGGAAGGTCCGCGAGGATTCCTCCGGCGCGCTCCTCGGCGTCGGCCATCGCGCGCGAGGCGTCGAACCACTCCCAGGCCTGGATGCGGGGTTCGAGCTGGTTGATGCGGGCCGAGCATGACGCCACGTAGTCCTGGACGGTGGCGCGGCCCTCGCGGTAGGCGCGGAGCGTGTCGAGAAGACCGAGGGGGTAAAGATCCATTTTTTTATAGCTTTTCGGGCGCTAACCGCCGAAAAACAGCGGCTTGGACCGACATTTTGCCGGTCCGCAGGAGCGATTGCTAGCTCAGCACCGCCTGCAGCGCATGGATGCCCGCCAGGGCCACGGCCTCGTCATCCGTGGCCTTGACGCCGGAAACCCCAATCGCGCCAATGACTTGGCCATCGATTTCGAGGGGAACACCCCCCTGCAGTACCGCCATGCCCTGGGCGATGGAAAGGAACGCGAACCGGCCGTTGTTGACCGACTCCTCGAGCAATCTCGTGGGCCTTTTCCAGGCCACGGCCGCCCGGGCTTTGGCCACCGCGGTGTCGCAGCTGGACCACTGGGTGCCGTCTATGCGGTGGACCATGATCGGGTGGCCGCCCTCGTCGACGATCGCGATGACCACCTTCCAGCCGCCCCGCGTGGCTTCGGCTTCGCACGCGGCCATGGCGACCCGGGCGGCTTCGAGGGTGAGCACCTTGCGGGTGGGCAGTTGCAGGGACATGGCGGAATCGATGATAACGCGGCCCGGGTAAAATCAAGCGCTTATGCTGAATCGATCGATCTTCGCGGCGATCGCCGCGCTCTGCCTCGCCTTCATCCTCACGGCCATCTTCTACTTCCAGGAGCAACTGGGGCTCGAACCCTGCCCGATGTGCATCCTGTCGCGCTATACGTTCATCCTGATCGCAGTGATCGCCCTCGTGGCCGCGATCCACGGCCCCCAGGGTCTCGCGCTCAAGGTCTACGGGGGGGTGCTGGCACTGCTGGCCGTGGCGGGCATCGGCGTTTCCATCCGGCATTCCTACCTGCAGCACTTCCCCCCGAAGATCGAGTCCTGCGGCGCCGACCTCGACTTCATCCTGAACACCATGCCGCTCGCCCAGGCGCTGCCGCGCATCTTCCAGGGCACCGGGAGCTGCTCGAAGGTCGACTGGACGTTCCTGGGACTTTCGATCCCGGAATGGGCCGGCATCTGGTACGCCATCTTCCTCGCCGCCGCCATCTGGATGGCCTTCGTACGCCCGCGCCGCGCGGGGGTCTGAAAAGCGAAAACGCCGCGCGGCGCGCGGCGTTTTCGCTTGGGCGACGGGCGCCTACTTGCCCGGGGTGATGCCCAGGATCTTCTGGGCCTTCGCGAGCTCGGCCACGGACTCGGCATGCTTGCCGGACTTGTGCAGGGCCTCGCCTTCGGCCCGGTGCTTCTTCACTTCCGTCATCTGGGCGGCGCTCAGCTTCGGGTTCTTGGCGAGCGCCTCGTCGATCGACTTCATCTCCTTCGGGCAATGCATCGCGAAAGCGGCGCTGGCGGCGAAGGCCAGCGCAGCGGCCAGGGCGATTCTTTTCATCGAAACAACTCCTCTCTTTTGGATGGGGGGCGAGACGGCCGAGAGTCTACTCCACTTCAGAACGCGGTGAAGCCTTCCCAGAGCAGCCTCAATCCGACTACGAGCAGCACCCCGTAGCAGATGCGGTAGAACCACAGCTCGTTCACCCTGCGCACCATGTGGTAGCCGGCCCAGATGCCGACGGGCGCCAGCGGCGCCAGGGCGGCCGAGGTGCTCAGGTTGCGCCCGTCGAAGAGCTGCAGCCACGTATACGGCACGAGCTTCACGGCGTTGATGACCGCGAAGAAGAGCACCGTGGTGCCTACCAGGACGGTCTTTTCCAGCCGCAGCGGCAGGAGGTAGATCGAGAGCGGCGGACCGCCCGCGTGCGCGATGGTGCTGGTGACCCCGGAGACGGCCGACCAGAAGAATCCCTTGCGTGCGGATGCGGTTTCGGCGCGCGAGCCCACCCGGAAGCCGTAGTAGTGCAGCACGAAGCCCACGGAGATCGCACCGAGCGCGATCCGGATCCATGCGTCGGAGAGATAGCGGAACGTGAGCGTGCCCAGCGCGATGCCGAGCACGCCGCCCGCGAGGAGGAGCTTCAGGTTCACGCGCGTGAACTTGCCCCGGTACGCCCAGAGGCCCACTGCGTCCATCACGATGAGGATCGGCAACATGATCGCCGCGGCCTGCGGGATCGGGATCGTGAGGGCCATGAGGGGTGTAGCGAAAATGCCCGCGCCGCTGCCGAAGCCGCCCTTGGCGACGCCGACCAGCAGCACCGCCGGGATGGCTGCGGCATAGAACCACGGGTCCGCGATCACGAGAGATGCCGCAGGTCCTGGATCGGGTCGCCCGCGAGCCTGCCGGCGGCCTCGAGGCGCAGGATGTCGGCGGCGACGTCGGCCGCCGGCCGCAGCGTTGCGTCGGCCTTGAGCGCGCGGAAACGGTCGACCTCGACGAAGTCCTCGGCGCTCGCGCTGCGGACCTTCTCCTGCATCGCCGTATCGATCACGCCGGGGGCGAGGCTCGAGACTTCGATCGCGAGGTCGCGCTCGGCCGCTTCCAGCGCCACGACCCGCGAGGCCATGTCGAGGCCCGCCTTGGCCGCGCAATACGCCGTCCAGCCGAAAACCGGGCGGCGTCCCGCGCCGGAGGAGATGTTCACGATGCGCCGCAAAGGCGTGGACGCCGTCACGCGCAGGAACCGGCGCATGAGCAGGATGGGCGCGGTGAAGTTGACCGCGAGGTTGCGTTCCAGCTCCGCCGCGTCCACCTTTTCGAGCGGCCCGACGGGCGATATGACGCCCGCATTGTTGAAGAGCACGGCGCGCTCGAACCGCGCACCGGCCACGCGCCGCTCGAGCTCGTCGCACGCGAGCCCCAGGGCCACCGCGTCGGCCAGGTCGACCTCGATGTTGGTGGCATCGGACCTCGCGCGTCCCATCGTGATCAAGCGGTTGCCGGGTTGGGCCGCGATGCCGCGCGCGATCTCCGAGCCGAGCCCCTTGGTGGCGCCGGTGACGATATAGAGGTTCATGCCATCGCCTCGATCACCGAGCGCATCGTGGTCCCGTCGTCGTCGAAGCCGCCGTGCGTGGTGACGGCGCTCCCGCCCGAGGGCGCGACCACGACCTTGACGTTGCGGCGGCGGGCGAGCGACGAGGGGAAGTGACGCTGCATGCCGAGGATGGGAGCCTCGCCGTGGCCCTCGAACGAGCGCGACACCAGGTAGAGCAGCGAACGGCCGTAGCCCAGGATGGCGCGGGTCGTCGAGTCCGAGAGCTCGGCGGCGTCCGTGAGGTGGTACTGGCGATAGCGCCGGACATGGCGCGAGTCCAGCCAGGGGCCGACACGCTCGCTGAAGCGCTCGACCGTGATCGCGGGCGCCATGAAGGTCACGCTGTCGAATTCCCACTCCTGGCCCGCCATGCGGTCCACGAGATAGGCGAGCGCGATGGCGCCGGCTGAATGTCCCACGAGATGCAGGCGCAGCGGATGCTCGCGCGCCACCGGCGAGGTGCGCAGCGCATCGAAGAACATGCGCCCGCCCGAGCCCGTGCCCGCGCTGATCGCCGCCGCGTTCTCCTTCATCTCGTCCCAGAGCGCCGTGCCCGCCGGCGCCAGCAGTCCCTCGAGGCGCTCGTTCCACCAGCGCGAGAGCGATTCGAGCGGTCCCGCCGCCGGGGCCTGGCGCGCGACGTCCTCGAATGCGTGCGCGATGGTGGACCACAGGTCCGACTCCCACATGAGGAAGACGGGGAAGCGCCGCGCTTCGTAGAGGGCCGGCAGCCAACGCGCGAAGGTCGCGGCGGCATCGGCCTCGGAGGTGAGCCCGCCGTGCGCATAGATCGCGATGTCGATCGGTTTTCCGCGCGCCACCTTCCATTGCCTTCGCGCGGCATCGAGGTACTCGTGCGCGAGCGCACGCACGTCCTCGGCCGAGGTGCGGAACGTTCCCGAGCGCGACAAGCGCCCGTCGTTCTCCATGTCGATCACGTAAGGCGCGAGCTGGTGGTTCTGCAGCACACGGTCGGGGGAAAGCGCGGTCGCACCCGAAGCGTCCCCCGGCGTCGCCTGCGCGGCCACACGGCGATGCTCGTCGGTGACCACCCCCAGCTGCGCGACCCAGCAATCCATCGCGTTCTCGAGCCAGTCTTCGTAGGTGAGCGTGGCGTAGCCGCCATCGCCCCACGACGGGCCCCAGGAATTGCGCACCAGGAAACCGGCGCGGTCGTAGCCCACGATCGCGAACGCATGCCCCCCGTCGGAGGCCTTGCGCTTGCGCATCGGGATGAGCGCCTTGCCGCGGTCGACTTCGAACCAGCCGTCGTGCGTGAGCGCGCTCGCATAGAGCGCGCCTACCTCGTTGAGCGCCACGTGCATGTCCGTGACCGAGCGCATGTCGACGCGATAGTAGGCGCCGAGCGGCCGGTTCACGGCGTCGAGCCACCAATCCTCGCCGGGCGCTTCGCGTGTGCGCGGCATCGCGACGCCCGGCCAGAGCGCGGAGCCGCACGCGCCGTGCTTGAACCAGCCCTTGAGCGCGCCCCGAAGGCTCGATCCGGCGTCGTCGGCCACGCCGGGGAACTCATCGTAGCGCCGCGCCATCGAGTAGAGCATCCATGGCGATACGCCGGCGTCCTTCGGGCGTCCGGAGCGCGACAGCAGGTGGTCGA
>CAMPHL010000087.1 GCA_946885905.1 uncultured Pseudomonadota bacterium
CTACCTTCGTCTACATGACGAGGTGCGACGGATGCGGACACTGCGTCGACATCTGTCCCTCGGACATCATGCACATCGACCCGACCTATCGCCGGGCCTACAACATCGAGCCGAACATGTGCTGGGAGTGCTACTCCTGCGTGAAGGCCTGCCCCCAGCACGCCATCGACGTGCGCGGCTATGCCGACTTCGCGCCGCTCGGGCATAGCGTCCGCGTCGACCGCGACGAGAAGAAGGGCACGATCGCCTGGAAGATCGTGTTCCGCGACGGCACCGAGAAGAACTTCCTCTCGCCCATCACCACGAAGCCGTGGGGCACTGCGATCCCGAAGCTCGCGCAGGTCCCGCCTCCGACCCAGGACCTGCGCGACAGCCAGCTGCTCTACAGCGAGCCGAAATGGATCCGCATGGACGAAGGCGGCCTGCGCTCGCTCGAGGATGCGGGCCTCAAGCTCGAGAAAGGCGTGTACTACTGATGGCGTACAAGACGATCGTCGAAGACGGCATCGACATCCTGGTGGCCGGGGCGGGGCTGGGCGGCACGGGCGCCGCGTGGGAGGCGCGTTACTGGGGCCAGAACAAGAAGATCGTCATCGCCGAGAAGGCGAACATCGATCGCTCCGGCGCAGTGGCGCAAGGCCTCTACGCGATCAATTGCTACATGGGCACCCGCTGGGGCGAGAACAATCCGGAGGACCACGTCCGCTACGCGCGCATCGACCTGATGGGCCTGATCCGCGAGGACCTGCAGTTCGACATGGCGCGCCACGTCGACTCCACCGTGCACCAGTTCGAGGAATGGGGCCTGCCCATCATGAAGAACCCCAAGACGGGGCGCTACCTTCGCGAGGGGCGGTGGCAGATCATGATCCACGGCGAGTCGTACAAGCCGATCGTGGCCGAGGCCGCCAAGAAATCCGCCGACAAGGTCTTCAACCGCGTCTGCGTGACCCACCTGCTGATGGACGAGGCGAAGCCCAACCGCGTCGCCGGCGCCGTGGGCTTCAACGTCCGCACGGGCAACTACCACGTCTTCAAATCCAGGACCGTGATCTGCGGCGCGGGCGGGGCCTCCAACATCTTCAAGCCGCGCTCGACGGGCGAAGGCGCGGGACGCACCTGGTACGCGCCGTGGTCCTCGGCTTCGGCGTACGGTCTGATGATCAACGCCGGCGCGAAGATGACGCAGATGGAGAACCGCATCGTGCTCGCGCGGTTCAAGGACGGCTACGGCCCGGTCGGCGCGTACTTCCTGCATTTGAAGACCTATACGCAGAACGCGCTCGGCGAGGAATACGAATCCAAGTGGTTCCCGGCGCTGCAGCAGATGGTCGGCAAGGAGTATCTCGATCCCGAGGCCTCGCACCTCACGCACCGGCCGATCCCGACCTGCCTGCGCAACCACTGCATCATCCAGGAGGTGGCCGCCGGCCGCGGGCCCATCCACATGGTGACCATGCACGCCTTCCAGGATCCGCACCTGGAAGAGGTCGGCTGGGAGAACTTCCTCGGCATGACCGTGGGACAGGCGGTGCTGTGGGCCGCGACCGACGTCGATCCCAAGAACGAGAACCCGGAGCTCACCACCTCCGAGCCGTACGTCATGGGCTCGCACGCCACGTGCTCGGGCGCCTGGTGCTCGGGCCCCGAGGATCTCTCGCCGCCCGAGTACTTCTGGGGCTACAACCGCATGACCACCATCGAGGGCCTGTTCGGCGCGGGCGACGCCGTGGGCGGCACGCCGCACGCGTTTTCGTCGGGCTCGTTCACCGAAGGGCGCCTCGCGGCGAAGGCCGCGTGCAAGTACATCGACGATGGCAAGGCCGAAGGCATCGTGGTGTCCGACGCGCAAATCGAACGGCGCCGCAGGGAGATCTACAAGCCGCTCGAGCACTACCGGATCTACCGCAACGCGGTCGTCGCCGGCACCGTGAACCCGCACTACATCAATCCGCAGCAGGGCCTCGATCGCCTGCAGAAGCTCATGGACGAGTATTGCGGCGGCTACACCGTGGGCTACATGACCAACGAGAAGCTGCTCAACATCTGCCTGAAGAAGCTGAAGATCATGGAGGAGGACCTCGAGAGCCTCGCCGCCAAGGACCTGCACGAGCTGCTGCGCGCCTGGGAGCTCAAGCACCGCCACCGCGCGGCCGAATGCGTGGCGCAGCACACCCTCTTCCGCAAGGAAACGCGCTGGCCCGGTTACTACTACCGCGGCGACGCCATGAAGGTGGACGACGCGAACTGGCACGTGCTCACGGTCTCGCGCCGCGATCCCGAGACCGGCGAATACACCATGGAGAAGGCGCCCTGCTACCACCTGGTCGAGGACAAGGCCTAGCCATGCCCCTGGACGGAAGCGCGGACCACGTGAACATCATCGACAACACCGACGAGGAAATCCGGGCGATCGCCGATCCCCTCTGGCGCGAGCTGCTCGAGCATTCCAACGAAGGCAAGTACGGCGATTTCGTAAGCAAGTTCGCCCGCTCCTTCGCCCTTGCGATGAACGAAGTCGTCGCGAGCCACCAGTTCGCCAACAGCGAGCTCGCCCGCAGCCTCGCCGACGATCCCGACTTTCTCGGCATCATCCGGCGCGGCGAGCACGTGACGGTCCTGTACCGCCAGCGCAGCACGAAAAAGCCGGGCGAATGGCTGGGCCGGCTGGTCCTCGGCTACGAGGACGGCGAGGTCAGGATCTTCGCGGCGTCCATCTTCTAGCCATGGGCAATCGACTCGAAATGGGCGCAGCGATCCGTGACGGCAAGTTCGTCGAGCTCACCTACAAGGTCTCCGACCGGAAGTCGGGGCACGTCCTCACCTGCGTCGAGTTCCCGCTGGGCTACATCCATGGGCACAACGAGATCCTGGCCCCATCGGTGCACAAGGAGCTGGAGGGCAAGCGCGCCGGCGACGTCATCGAAGTGCCGCTCGACGGCAATCGCATCTTTGGCCCGCGCGACGAGTCGCTGGTCTTTACCGACGACATCGAGAATGTCCCCGAGGAGTACCGGCAGGTCGGCACCTCGATCCTCATGGAGAACGACAAGGGCAAGACCCGCAGCTTCCTCGTGACGCGGGTGGACGACGAGACACTCACCGTCGATGGCAACAATCCGCTTTGCGGCCGGGAAGTCGTCTTCAGGCTCGAGATCCTGGCGGTGCGCGACCCGACCGAGGCGGAGATGCATGCCGGAGGAGCCATCGCCCCGGGCCCGAACCTCGACCCCTCCCATTTCGTCATCCCGGCGTAGGCCGTCATCCCGGCGTAGGCCGGGATCCAATCACGAAGGAGAAAAATGATGAGCGAGCAAAAGCCCCCCGCCAAGGTTCCCGAGGGCAAGACGCCCTTCTACACCACCCGCCAGAAGGCGCCCACCGGAAAAGGCTTCGTCGGCTACGAGACCGAGTGGAAACCGTTCCAGAAAGAAGCCGAATACGTGACGCCGAAGAAGCCGTAGAGAGGCCAGGACCGCACCGCATGACCGACCCTCCAACTTCCTGCGCGTGCTTAAGGAGGTCTGGAAGTGACTGCGGCTACCTCGAAAGCTATCGCGCGAGCTCGGCCAGCAGGTGACAAGGTCGTCGAGGCCTCCGGTGTGAAGCTGGAAGCCCCGTAGCAACCGTCGGTATCCAATGGCGATTGGTGCACAATTGCCGGCGGCATCCGGAAATCCCTTACGAGGTGACACCTTGATGAAGATCGACACCCGCCGCGCGCTCGCCGGCATCACTGCAGCCTTCGCCCTCCTTTCGTTCTCCCCCGTGGCCAGCGCGCAGGCGATGCCGG
Source organism: uncultured Pseudomonadota bacterium (assembly GCA_946885905.1). Next base: position 3,794 of record CAMPHL010000087.1, read on the forward strand.
CGTTGCCCGAGGCCATCAAGTCGCAGGGCAAGGTGCGCGTGGGCGTGCGGTGCGACCAGCCGCCCTACGGGTTCCAGGACGAGAAGGGACAGTTCGCCGGCGTCGAGGTCGACATGGCGAAGCAGATCGCCACCTACGCGTTCGGGTCGCCCGACAAGGCGGAGCTCACCTGCGTGACCGCGGCCAACCGCATTCCGCAGCTGACCAGCAAGCGGGTCGACCTGCTGATCGCCACGCTCGGCGTCTCGCCCGAGCGGGCGCGCGTCGTCGCCTTCTCCAAGCCCTATCGCTGGGGCGCGAGCGACGTCCTCGTCGCCAAGGACTCGCCCTACAAGAAGCTGGGCGACCTCTCGGGCAAGACGATCATCGCGCTGACCGGGTCCGTGCAGGCCAAGTGGTTCGAGGAAAAGATGAAGGACGCCACGCTGCTTCGGCTGAACACGGCGGCCGACTCGCTCCAGGCGCTCAAGCAAGGCCGCGGCGAGGCGTACGCGCACGACGCCGCCACGCTGGTGATCATCGCGTCCAAGGACCCGACCCTGAGGCTGCTGGGCGACCACTACCAGCTCTCAGATGCCGCCATGGCGGTGCGCCCCGGAGAGGACGCCTGGCTCGCCTACGTGGACGCGGCGATCGCGCGCATGCGCTCGGAGGGCCTGTTCCTGCGCTGGGTGGAGAAATGGGTGCCCGCGGATGTGCGCAGCTACTACGTGATGGTGTTCAAGGAGCCGCGGCCGAGCGAGCGCTGACCGGCCGGCCCCGCCCCGATGTTCGACCCCGAATACCTGCTCGCGCAGGTGCCGGGTCTGCTGCGCGGGCTGGGGATGACGCTGGTCGTGACCGCGATCAGCATCGCGCTGGCCGCTGCGATCGGGCTCGCCGGGGCGGCGCTGCGCATCCAGCGCGTGCCGGTCCTGAGCCAGCTGGCGGCGGCCTACGTGGAGCTGATCCGCAACACGCCGATCCTGGTCCAGCTCTTCTTCCTCTTCTACGGGCTACCGGCGGTCGGCATGAAAATGTCGCTCTTCTGGACGGGCGTGGTGTGCCTCACGCTCTGGGGCGGTGCCTACCAGATCGAGAATCTCCGCGGCGGGTTGGCCGCCGTCGACCGCGGCCTGCGCGAGGCCGCGCTCGCCCTGAACCTGCGCCCGCGCAACTTCCTGCGCTACGTGGCCGTTCCCGTCGCGTTGCGGGTGAGCCTGCCGTCGATGCTGAACACCGCGATTTCCCAGCTGAAGAACTCGTCATACCTCCAGACCATCGGGCTCGCCGAGCTCACCTTCGTGGCACTCGACCGCGTTGCCACGGATTTCCGCGCCCTGGAGATGTTCGCGGCGCTGGGCGTGGTCTACGTGTGCCTGGTCTTCGCACTGAGCGCCCTGGCCGCGAGGCTCGAGACGCGGCTCAACCGGCCCTACGCGACCTGATCCCGTGGCCCTCCTCTTCGACAACTGGGTGTTCATCTCCAAGGGCCTCGTCGAGACCTTCAGGCTTGCCGGCGTCTCCCTGCTTTGTGCGACCGTGATCGCGGTCGTATTGGGCACGGTTTCCCTCCTGCGCGTGCCTTACCTGGGCAAGCTCATCCGCGGCGCGGTGGAGCTCTTCCGCGCGGTGCCGCTGATCGTGAACATCTTCTTCTTCTACTTCGTCGCGCCCACGCTCGGCATGGACCTGTCGCCCTTCGCTTCGGTGAGCCTGGGGTTGAGCCTGTGGGGCGGGGCCAACGGCAGCGAGATCGTGCGTGGCGGGCTCACGTCGATCAGCGCCCACCAGTGGCAGAGCGCGCGAGCGCTCGGCTTCACCACGTGGCAGATCTTCCGGTTCATCATCTGGCCCCAGGCGCTCAAGTCGATCCTGCCGCCGTACGCGGGCCTGCTCACGCTGATGGTGCAGGGAACTTCGCTCGGGGCGCTCGTGGGCGTGGGCGAATTCCTGAGGACGGGCCAGATCATCGTGGAGCGCACCACGGTGATGCAGGGCGAGAGTCCCGCGTTCGTCGTCTACTCGGCCGTGCTGCTCACGTATTTCGTCATCTGCTCCTGCATCTCGCACCTGTCGCGCTACCTCGAGCGCCGGTTTCAGGCTGCCGCCTGGGCGGAGGCTTCCCGCCCGCTTCGCATGGAATGACTTCGATGAACCCTCCCGAGTCCAAGGTCAGCCGCCGCCTCACCGAGGCCGTAGCGCCCGAGGTGCGCGACCTGATCTACCAGCCGCGGCTGGGCGCCGACTTCGACGACAGCTTCGGCTACCTGCACGAGATCAACGAGGCGCACCTCCTCATGCTCGCGGACCAGGGCCTGCTCGGTAAGGACGCCGTGCGCACGCTCGCCGCGGCCCTCGGGCGCATCGTGGCCGAAGGCCCCCGGGCGATGGCGCTCGATCCCCGGCGCGAGGACGCCTACTTCAACTACGAGGCCCACCTGATCGAGATCACCGGCGCCGATGTGGGCGGCCGGATCCACCTCGGTCGAAGCCGCAACGACATCCTCGCGACCATGGACCGCTTGCGCGCCCGCGACCTGGTGCTCGAGCTGGTCGAGCGGGTGGCCGCCGCGCGCGCAACCGCGCTCGACGGCGCACTGAAGCACTGCGAGGTGGTGATGCCGGGCTACACGCACCTGCAACCGGCGCAGCCCATCACCTACGGCTTCTACCTGTGCGGCGTGGCGCAGGCGCTGGCGCGCGACGGCGATCGCCTGGCCCAGGCATACGACGGCATCAACCGCAGCGCGCTCGGTGCGGGGGCGCTTGCGGGCACGTCGTTCGCGATCGACCGGGAAGCCACGGCACGCCTGCTGGGCTTCGCCGCGCCCGTCGGCAACACGCTCGATGCCGTCGCTTCCCGTGATTTCGCGCTGGAGCTGCTCTCCGCCCTGTCGGTGCTGGCCGTCACGTGGAGCCGCGTGGCCCAGGACTTCTACGTCTGGTGCACGCACGAATTCCAGATGGTCGATTTCCCCGACAGCGTCGCCAGCACCTCGAGCATCATGCCGCAGAAGAAGAACCCGGTCGTGCTGGAGCACCTGAAGGGCCGCGCCGCCGCCGTGATCGGCCAGATGATGACGGCCATGATGAATGCGCGTGCCGTCAACTTCAGCCATACCGGCGACGGCAGCCGGGAAACGGTGCGCGCGCTTTGGACGGCCGGAAGGGAGGGCCTCGATTGCCTGCGCCTGCTGGAGCTCGCGATGCGCACCGCGACGCCCAACGCCGCTCTCATGCTGCGCCGAGCCACCGCGGACTTCGCCTCCGCAACCGAGCTCGCCGACGCGCTGGTGAAGCATGCCGACCTTTCGTTTCGCGACGCCCATCACGTGGTCGGCGCGGTGGTGCGGGATGCGATGGACCGCGGGCTGCCGGCGAATGAAATGAGCGGTGCGATGCTGCAGGCAGCGGCCGTCGCGCAGATCGGGCGCAGCGTCACCCTGCCCGACGACGTGGTTCGCGACTGCCTGGACCCGGTCCGCAGCCTGCGCGCGCGCACCCTCACCGGCGGGCCCGCGCCGGACGCCGTGCGCAAGTCGATCGCGGCGCTGCGGGCGGACCTCGACCGGTCGCGAGCGGTGAATGCCGAACGCAAGGCGGCCATCGCGGCGGTGCGCGCGGACCTGCGACGCAAGGTGGCGCAACGTGCAGGCGGCTAGCGCAGCCGCAATCCTGCCCGCGGTCGAAGCCGCGGCGCTGAACAAGTGGTTCGGCCACCACCATGTGCTGAAGGACATCGACCTGCGCGTCGAGGAAGGCGAGCGGCTGGTGATCTGCGGGCCTTCCGGCTCGGGCAAGTCCACGCTCATCCGTTGCATCAACGGCATCGAAGGCTTCGAGAAGGGCCGTCTTTGCGTCCATGGCGTCGCGCTCGACGGGAATCCCGCCGTGACCAGCCGCGTGCGCCGCCAGGTCGGCATGGTGTTCCAGACCTTCAACCTGTTTCCGCACCTGACGGCGCTGCAGAATTGCACACTCGCCCCGGTCGTCGAGCAGGGCATGGACCGCGCCGCGGCGCAGTCGATGGCGCTCGAATGCCTGCGCGAGGTGCACCTCGCCGCGCACACGCACAAGTATCCCGCGCAGCTTTCCGGCGGACAGCAGCAGCGGGTGGCGATCGCCCGCGCACTGTCCCTCAAGCCCCGCCTCATGCTGTTCGACGAGCCGACTTCGGCGCTCGACCCGGAAATGGTCCACGAGGTGCTCGAGACGATGGCCTCGCTCGCCGACGCCGGCATGACAATGATCTGCGTCACCCACGAGATGGGCTTCGCGCGAAAAGTGGCGGACCGCATCGCGTTCATGGACGAGGGGCGCATCCTCGAGGTCCAGGCCACCCCCGATTTCTTCTCCGCGCGAGCCCACGAGCGCACGCGGCAATTCCTCTCGCGCCTGCTGCATTGACGAGAAAACCTCAGCCGTCGATCGAGGGGATTTTCAGCACGGCGGCCGCGGAGTCTTGCGCAGCGGGCGCTACGTGGAGATAACGTCTGAGCGAGCAAGAAACCTCCACCC
>CAMPHL010000088.1 GCA_946885905.1 uncultured Pseudomonadota bacterium
GGTTCTCCTGGCGCAGCGCCGCGAGGTCGTTGATGTCGAAGAAGCGCCGGTAGTTGATCTCGTCCTGCGCCACGCGCCAGTAGGCGACGCGGTAGGGCTGGCGCTCGAGCAGGTCGTGCAGCTCGTCGAAGCTCGACGGATCGTCGGGCCGGCCGTTGATCTGCTCGATGGCGCGCGCGATGGCCGCCGCCACCGCGGGGCTCGCGCGTGCAAGCCGCGCGAGGCGCCCCTTGGCGATCTCCTTGTCGAGGTTGCGCTGGTCCATGCGCGCGCGCGCCGTCTCGTCGCGGCGCGGGAGCCGCGTGAACGCCTCCAGCAGCGAACGCAGCGCCTGGGCGTTGTGCGCCTCGTCGGCGCCGGTGGCCTCGAGGGCGCGCACGGCGGGAGCCAGGATGCGCGGGTACTGGGTCGGGTCGATCGGCAGGCGATGGCCGTGGTAGCGGACGGTGAACATGCCGGCGGCGGCATCGAACTCGAGCCTGAGGCGCCCCGCGGCGAGCTCGGCTCCATACACCTCGCCCAGCACCGGCAGCAGCACGCGGTTGGCCAGGTGCTCCGAGGGCGGGTGCCAGTCGATGTCGAAGAAGTCGGCGAGCGTGGAGGCGGGGCCGTTCTCGAGCAGGTCCTGCCACCAGCCGTTGTCGGCCCCGAGCACGCCCATGTGGTTGGGGACGATGTCCATCATCTGCCTCAAGCCCAGGCGCTTCATCTCCGCGACGAACGCCTCGAACTCGCCGCGCGTGCCGATCTCGGGGTTGAGCTCGTCGTGGTCGACGATGTCGTAGCCGTGCTTGCTGCCGGGGCGCGCCCGCAGGTACGGCGAGCAATAGACGTGGCTCACGCCGAGGTCGGCCAGGTAGGGCAGCAGCCTCGTCGCGTCCCTGAAGGTGAATTCGCCATGCAGTTGCAGGCGGTAGGTCGCCCTCGGGATGTCGGCTTCGCCCAGCCCCGGCGGGGACTCGCGCCGCTCCCGCCGCCTGCGCGCCTCGCCCAGGCGCCGCGCGATGCGCCGCAGCCGCTCCTCGCGCCCCCATGCCTCCACCGGCACCGGGAGCTTGCGGCGCCAGTTGGGATGCGTGTCGATCGTGCCGGGGAAGTTCGCCTGGTCCTCGACGCCGAGGACGTCCTCCATCTGCACCAGCAGCAACGGCGAGGGCGTGCGCGCGAGGAAGGCGTGCAGCGCCTCGACCAGGGCGTCGTCTGCCGGCGCATCGAGGTCGACGTTCGCGGGCGCGAGCCCCTGCTGCGCCAGGGCCTCGACCAGGGCCGCGCGCGCATCGCGGCGCTCCCGCCGGGCCGACTCCTGCGCGGGGTCGTCGAGCTGGCCGAGCCTGCGGCGCACGTCGAGGTCCCGGCCGAGCCACCAGCCACGGAACGTCGGCAGGTCGTGCGTCGACCATGCGACGAGCGCCCGGGGCGAGTACCTGGACGGCGCCTTGAACGTGCGGCCCTCGCGCTCGAACATGCACAGCCGGTAGGAGAGGATCCCGCATTCGCCCAATCGGGCGCGCAGGGCGTCGGAGACCGTGCCCAGGTCTTCCCCCACCACCAGGCAGCGCGCCCGGTGGCTCTCGAGCGCGATGAGTCCCACCAGGTCGTCGAGCGGAAAGCGGACGTACGCCCCCTCGACCGCCTTCATGCCGTGCGGCACCCACCACTGGCGCTCGATGCCCATCACGTGGTCGATGCGCAGCGCCCCGGCGCGCGTCATGTTCGCGCGCAGCGTCGCGATGAACGGCCCGTAGGCGGCGTTGCGCAGGCGCCGGGGTGCCAGCGGCGGCAATCCCCAGTCCTGGCCCTCGCGGTTGAAGTCGTCCGGCGGGGCGCCCACGTTCACGCCGAGCGCGTAGAGCTTCTGGTTGGCCCACGCTTCGGCGCCGTCGCCCGCCACCGAAACCGCGAGGTCGGCATACAGGCCCACCGCCATGCCGACCGCCTGGCAGCGCGCCTGCGCGTTCGCGAGTTGCAGGTCGGCCTGCCACTGCAGGTACTCGTGCAGCACGACCTGGTCGGGGTGCTCTTCGCGGAACCTGCGCGCCCCCGCGCCGTCGGGCTCGCGGAATTGCGCCGGCCACTGCGGCCAGTGCGTGCCGAAGTGCATCGACAGCGCCTCGTGCAGCGCGTGGCGGGCGAGCGCCGGCCCGCGGGACTCGCGGAATCGTGCGAAGGCGCGTGCGCGCGGCGTCGCCTGCTGCAGGTGGTGCTCGCGGAAGCTCGCGTAGAGCGCCGCGAAGACCTCGCGCAGCACGCCCGCCACGCGCTGGTAGTCGACCTCCTCCAGCGCGCGCAGCTCCTCCGAGGCCTTGCGCCAGCCGTCGAGGAAGCCGCGGTCGCGGGCGGCCAGCTCCGAAAAGTCGGCCACCGCTTCGACGTCGATGTAGAGCGGATTGAGGAAGAGCCGGCTCGACGGGCTGTAGGGGCTGCCGAAGCCGGGATCGCGCAACGACAGGGCGTGCAGCGGATTCGTGCGAGCGCACCCCGTAGAGCTGGATCGCCGGGCCCCACAGGCGCGCGCCCGAGGCCATCGCCGGCGGCTCGTAGCACTTCACCGGGACGAGCGCCACGACGCCGGAGCCCAGCAGCGTGTCTCCTTCCATGATCGAGAGGCGGTGGTAGCCCTCGGCGAGGTCGGTGGGCAGCGGCAGCGAAAACGCGCGCGCGGTCCAGCCCTCGCCCGACTTCTCCTCCAGGAGCTGGAGCTTCACCGGGTTGAAGCGCTCTTCGCGGATCTCCCCGCCCTCGCCGGTGATCCGCCAGGCGAGCGGGCGATCGAGCGAGGCCTCCATCAGGTGGATGCGAACGCCGGTTCCCAGCTCCTGCGCGCGCAGCACCGTGATCGGCGGCACCGCGCGCGACCACTCGGCGCGGTCCTCGGCGGCGAGCTGCCGGTCGACCGCCGCGGGATCGTGCGCGTCCACGCCCATCGCGGCGAGCAGCTTGTGGGCGGCCGCATCCGAGGTCGCGCGCCACTGGCCCCAGATGTCGTGGTAGCCCGGCTCGATGCCGTAGAGCTTCGCGAGGCGCTCGAGCGAAGCGTCCATCAGCCGCCCTTCACATCCAGGAGCCACCACGCCGCGCTCCAGGGCCCGATCCTGCCGGCCTCGGGCGCGGTGCCTTCGACGTGCAGCAGCCGGCCTTCGGGCGCGGCGCACTCGCCGGGACCGTCCGAGAGGTTCGCCCGCAGGTGCAGCCGCGACTCCCCACCCAGCGTCCAGTCCACGCAGACGAGCCCAGGCGGCGACGAGGTGAAGGTGCCATGCGCTTCGCCCTTGGCGAGCCGCGGCACGATCACCGAGGCGCGCAGGTGCGTGAGGCGCTTGAAGTGCTCGAAGCTCGCGGCGTGCCCGGGTTGGACGAGCGAGTCCCAGTCCAGGCGCGAGGCCACGAAGGTGCGCGCGTCGTTCGGGTCGGGGATGGCCGCGCGCGCGCGCTCGTCGGCGAAGCGGGCGAAGGAGGCGAATTCGCGCCGGCGCCCCTCGCGGACGGCATCGGCGAGCTCTCCCTTGAAGTCGCAGAAATACAGGAAGGGCGTGCGTGCGGCGAACTCGTCGCCCATGAAGAGCAGCGGAACCGACGGGGCGAGGAGCAGCATCGCCATCGCCAGTTGCACGCGTTCCGGCGCCGCCAGCACCGAAAGGCGCTCGCCCATCGCGCGATTGCCGACCTGGTCGTGGTTCTGCAGGAAGGGCATGAAGGCGGTGAGCGGAAGGTGCTTCGAAGGCTCGCCCCGGGGCGCGCCTGCGCGATGCGCGGAAGGCTCGCCCTGCCTCGCGTAGCCTTCGGCGAGCGCGCGCCCGAGAAGGCGCGGCGCATCGGCGGCGTAGTCGGCGTAGTAGCCGTCGCGCTCGCCGGTGAGCAGCACGTGCAAGCCGTGGTGGGCGTCGTCGTTCCACTGCGCGCGCGCCCCGCGCTCGATGAGGCGCGCGCAATTCCCGTCGTTCTCGAGCACGATGTGGACGTGGCGTTCGCGCCCCGGTCCCCGTGCCACCGCCTGCGCGATCTCCTCGACGATGTGCACGGGCGATTCGTCGCGGATCGCGTGCACGGCGTCCAGGCGCAACCCGTCGAAGCGGTACTCGTCGATCCAGTAGAGCGCGTTGTGGATGAAGAAATCGCGCACCGTGCGCGCGCCCGGGCCGTCGAAGTTGATGGCCGCGCCCCAGGGCGTCTGGTGCGCCGGGTTGAAGAAATCCTTCGCGTACGACCCGAGGTGGTTGCCCTCGGGCCCGAAATGGTTGTAGACCACGTCGAGCAGGACCATGAGGCGCCGCTCGTGCGCGGATTGCACGAAACCCTTCAGGTCCTCCGGAGAGCCGTAGGCCGATTCCGGCGCGAAGGGGAGCACGCCGTCATAACCCCAACCGCGCTGCCCGGCGAACTCCGCGACCGGCATGACCTCGACCGCGGTGATGCCGGCGCGCGCGAGGTGCTCGAGCTTCGATGCCGCGGCGCGCAACGTGCCTTCGGGCGTGAAGGTGCCCAGGTGCAGCTCGTAGACGACCGCCTCGTGCCAGGGCAGGCCCTTCCAGGCATCGTCCTGCCACTCGTAGCGGCGCGGATCCACGACCACGCTCGGGCCGGCGACATCCCACGGGTTCGCGCGCGAGGCCGGATCCGGCACGAGGAGCTCGCCGCAACGGAACATGTACGCCGCGCCGTGTCCCACCCCCTCGACCACGAGCTCGTGCCAGCCATCGTGCAGTGGATCCATCGGCAGCGAGCGCTTCTGCTCGCGCCCGAGCTCCAGGCCCACGCGCCCGCACGACGGCGCCCAGAGCCTGAACCTCGTCGCCCCGTCGCGGCACTCGGCCCCGAACGGCATGCCGTGCGCGCACTTCATCGCCCGCCGTGTACCTGGCGCAGGAGCGCGGTGGAGCGCGCTTGCAGCGTGTAGGGCGCTCCGGGCACGGGCGTTTCGCGCGGCGCTTCGCCCTCCTCGTGGGCGGTGTCGAACTCGACAGCCCAGGACCAGCCGGCCCCGGGGTCGGGCAGCGAGAATCCGGCCGGCTCGTGGCCGGCGTTGAAGAGTGCGAGGAAGCTCGCGTCCTGCAGCGTCCGGCCGTGCTCGTCGGTCTCGGGCAGCGACCGGCCGTTCAGCCACATGCCGAGCGCGCGGCCGTCCTCCTGCTCCCAGTCCTCGGGCGACATCTCCGCGCCGTCGGGACGCAGCCACGCGACGTCCTTGCGCCCGGTGCCGTTCACCACGACGCCGTGGAAGAAGCCGCGCCGCCGGAAGATCGGATGCGAGCGCCGCAGCCGGATCAGCTTCTTGGTGAAGTTGAGCAGGCGCCATTTCGCGTCGTCCCAGTACCAGTTGTGCCAGTTGATCTCGTTGTCCTGGCAGTAGGCGTTGTTGTTGCCGTTCTGCGTGCGGCTCACCTCGTCGCCGGCCGTGATCATGGGCACGCCCTGCGAGATGAGGAGCGTGGCGAGGAAGTTGCGCTTCTGGCGCTCGCGCAGCCTGAGGATTTCCGGATCGTCGGTGGGCCCCTCGACGCCGTGGTTCCACGACAGGTTGTTGTCGGTCCCGTCGCGGTTGTCCTCGCCGTTGGCCTCGTTGTGCTTGTCGTTGTAGGAGACCAGGTCGTTCAGCGTGAACCCGTCGTGCGCGGTGATGAAGTTCACGCTCGCGCAGGGGCCGCGGTGGTTGTGCCCGTAGAGGTCGTGCGAGCCCGTGAGCCGCCGCGCGAAGTCGCCGAGCTTGCCCCCATCGCCCTTCCAGAAGGCGCGCATCGTGTCGCGGTACTGGTCGTTCCACTCGGCCCACCCGGCCGGGAAGGCGCCCACCTGGTAGCCGCCGCCGCCCAGGTCCCAGGGCTCGGCGACCAGCAGCCGCGGGGCGAGCACGGGGTCCTGCCGCAGCACCGCGAAGAACGGGTGGTACGGATCGAAGTCCGGATTCTCGCGGGCGAGCGTGGAGGCGAGGTCGAAACGGAAGCCGTCGACGTGCATCTCGGTCACCCAGTAGCGCAGCGAATCGACCACGAGCTGCAGCACGCGCGGGTTGCGCAGGTCCAGCGAGTTGCCGCAGCCGGTGAAATCGGCCGTATGGCGCTTGTTCTCGTCGCCCAGGCGGTAGTAGGAGAAGTTGTCGATGCCGCGGAAGCAGAGGGTGGGCCCTTTCTCGTTGCCCTCGGCCGTATGGTTGTAGACCACGTCGAGGATCACTTCGATGTCGGCCGCGTGGAGCGCCTTCACCATCGTCTTGAACTCGCTCACCGGGTCGGCCACGCCGAAGCGCGGTTCCGGGGCGAAGTAGCCGATGGTGCTGTAGCCCCAGTAGTTCGTGAGCCCGCGCGAGACCAGCGGACGGTCGTCCACGAAGGCCTGCACGGGAAGCAGCTCGATGGTGGTCACGCCGAGCGACTTCAGGTGGTCCAGCACCTGCGGGGTCGTGAGCCCGAGGAACTTGCCGCGGTGCTCCGCGGGTACGTCGGGGTGCAGGCGCGTGTAGCCGCCCACGTGCAGCTCGTAGATCACCCGCTCGTTGGCGAGGCGGTGCGGATGCAGGTCGCCGTTCCAGTCGAACGCCGGGTCGATCACCTGCGACTTGGGCATCACCGCCGCGCTCTCGTGCCGGTCGAGCGAGAGGTCTTCCTTCTTGTGCCCGATCGCGTATCCGAAGTGGGCGTCGCTCCAGTGGATGCGGCCGTGCAGCGCCTTCGCGTACGGATCGAGGAGCAGCTTGTGCGGGTTGAACCTGTGCCCCTGCTCGGGATGGTGGGGACCGTGGACGCGGTAGCCGTAGAGCTGGCCCGGCGCGAGGCCCGGGATGTAGCCGTGCCACATGTCGTCCGTGCGCTCGCGCAGCTGCAGGCGCGCGATCTCGCGGCGGCCGGCCTCGTCGTAGAGGCAAAGCTCCACCTTCTCGCCATGCCGCGAGTAGATCGCGAAGTTCACGCCCTCGCCGTCCCAGGTGGCGCCGATCGGATAGGGCGCGCCAGGCCAGAGCTCGAAAGTGCGCACGGCGTGGGCGTGCGCGACCCCGGTTCTCGTTGTCATGGCTTCACCATTTGCAGCAGCCCGCGAAGCGGGATCTCGACCCAGTCGGGCCGGTGCGCGATCTCGTAGCGCAATTCGTACGCGGCCTTTTCGATGAGGAAGAGCTCGAGCAGCTCGTTGAACAGGCTCTCCCCTGCGGGAATCGTGGCGACCCCCGAGCCGGACCTGGCGTAGCCCTCGACGAAGTGGCGCGCGGCATCGCGCTCCCAGTCGCCGAGCGCGCGCGCCGCCGCCTCCAACGCCGGCCCGCCGGGCGCGCGCTTGCCGAGCGCCGCATTCGCGGCGTAGCTGAAGGAGCGCAGCATGCCCGCCACGTCGCGCAGCACGCAGGACTTCTGCCGGCGGCGCTCGAGCGTGCGCGCCGGCTCGCCCTCGAAGTCCACGATCACGAAGTCGTCCTGCGCGACGATGATCTGGCCCAGGTGCAGGTCGCCGTGATAGCGGGATTTGGCAAGTGAAATCGCGCCGCCGTCCATGGCCGCCTGCGCTGCGCCCGGGCTGGCGGGTGTTCCCGCGGCGCCCGGCGCTACGAGCGAGGCGATGCGCTCGCGCAGTGCGGGCATCGCCCGCTCGAGCAAGGCGCGGTGCGGCGAGGCGGCGTCCAGCTCGGACAGCGCCGCCTCGAGCTCGGCGATCGCGTCACGGCGCCATCGCGCCACATCGTCGCGCGTGACCGGCTCGGGATCGAAGAGGGGGTCGCCGGTCTGCTTCGCGAGCGCCCGGTGCAGCTCCGCGATGCGCCGGCCGAGCAGGGCCATGCGCCCGAGGTGGAATCCGGCGGCGGCATTCTCGGCGGTGGCCTGCGGCCCTTCCTGCGGACCGGTCAGGAGGCGGCCGAGGTGCTCGAGGGTGACCGTCCAGAGGTCGCCCTGGTTCTCCACGAAGCGCTGCATGATCGCGAGGGTGATCGGTTCGATCGCGCCCGGAGCCGCGGCGGCCGCGCCATCCGGGACGTACTCGATGGCGCCAACGATCGGGGCGATATTCGGGAAGGGCGACGTTTCGGTGAGGAAGCGGCCCATCTCGAGCTCGGGGTTCACGCCGTCGCGCAAGCGGCGGTAGGCCTTGAGGAACAGGCGGTTGCCGAAGAAGACCGCGGTGTTGCTCTGCTCGAAGGCGGGCGTGCGCACCTCCTCGTCGATCGCGGAGGCGAGCTCGTGGAAGAGCGCGTTCGAGCTGAAGCGAAGCTGCCCCGGCCCGAGCGCCACGACCGCGTTGGCGGCCATCGCGCGGGCGAGGTCGCGGTTGAAGCGGGGGTC
>CAMPHL010000089.1 GCA_946885905.1 uncultured Pseudomonadota bacterium
CTACAGGCTGCTCACGTCGCAGGGCAAGGACGCCTCGGGCGGGGCCTACGAATACCTCGTGGGCGGAAAGCTCCTCGGCGGCTTCGCGGTGGTGGCGTACCCGGCCTCCTACGGCAGCTCGGGGATCATGACCTTCGTGGTGAACCACGAGGGCGTCGTCTACGAAAAGGATCTCGGCGCGCAGACCGCCGCCGCAGCCTCCTCCATGGCGCGCTACGGCCCGGACAAGACGTGGAAGAAAGCGCAATGAAAGCGCTTCCCCGCCTGCTGCTCACCGCCACGCTGGCCGCGTTGCCCGCGGCGGCACAGCAGCCTGCGCCCAGGCCCGCGAGCCCCCAGGCGGCGCCCAAGGCAGCGGCCGCGACCCCGGCGCCGGAGCGTGGCAGCCCCGCGGCGATCGACGCCTTCCGCGCCGCGGTCAAGGCGGACAAGAAGGCGGTGGTCACGAAGAACCTGGGCCTCACCGAGGCGGAGGCGAAGAAGTTCTGGCCGCTCTACGATGCGTATCAGAAGGACCTCGACAGGGTCCTGCAGCGCCAGAACCGGGCGGTGGTCGACTACGTGAACCAGTCCTCTTCGATGAACGACGCCAACGCCAAGCGCATCGCGCGCGAGCTGCTCGACGCGGACGCCGAGGAGCAGCGCCTGCGCGAACGCCAGCTCGGGAAGCTCTACGCGATCCTGCCCGCGCGCAAGGCCATCCGGTACATGCAGATCGAGAACAAGATCCGAACGCTCAACCACTACGACATGGGCGCCCTGATCCCGCTCGTGCAATGAGCGAGGGAGGCAAGATGAAATCCAGCGCGATCCGGGCCACGGCCTTTGCGGCGGCCACCATGCTGGGCCTGGCGGCGTGCGAAACGCCGCCGACCAAGCAACAGGTGGGCGCGGTATCCGGCGCAGTGATCGGCGGCGTGGTGGGCTCGACCATCGGGGGCGGCTCGGGCCGCACGGTCGCCATCGTCGCGGGAACCATCGCCGGCGCGGTGCTCGGCGGCAGGATCGGCCAGAAGATGGACGAGGCCGACCGCATCAAGGCGGGCCAGGCGCTCGAGACCCTGCCTACCGGCCAGCGCTCGACGTGGAAGAACCCGGACACGGGCACGGTCTACACGGTGACGCCCAGCCGGACCTACGAGGCTGGCGGCACGCCCTGCCGCGACTTCACCGTCGACGCGACCGTGGACGGCCGGCCCGAGAAAGTGAACGGGACTGCTTGCCGACAGGCGGACGGCAACTGGAAGACCAAGGGCTGAGACTCGCGGCGCGGGGCCATCGCGTCCTGCGCACGGCGCTCCTCCTCGGCGCCGCCGCGATCGGCGCCTGCGGCGCGCTCGCAGCCGAATTCGCCACCCCCGGCGGCCCGGAGCCCGCCAACCTCGATGTCGTCATGGGCCGGCTTCGCCAGGACCCGTACGACGCGGAACTGCTGATCAGCTTCGGCACCTCCAGGGGCGGCTCGGCCGGGCATCTCGCCCTCGCCCTGCGCGAGCCCGGCGAGCCCGACGAGTGGGTCTACGGGGCCAACTACTACGCCGACCGCTCGGAGAAGCACGCGCGGGGCTACTACACCGCCGAGTTGATGACGCGCGTGCGCAAGACCGAATACCTCTACGCCACGCGCTCCACGCTCGGGCCCGACGCGCAGTTCGGCCTGGACTTCGGCGAGGTGTACAAGCGCTCCGTCGTGGGGATTCGCGTCCAGGGCGTGCCCGCCTCCGAGCGCGCCGCGCTGGCTGCCTACTTCGCACGCATCAACGAGGACTACCGCGCGCGCGCCTCGAAGACCGAGTACCACTTCGAGGAAGTGCGCTACGACTACATGCGCTTCAACTGCGCCAAGGCGATCGGCGTGGCCTTCAAGTACGGCGCCGGATACCGCGACCTCGAGGTGAAGGAGCCGCGGCTCCTGCCGGGCGTCACGAAGCCGGTCCGCGCGTTGCAGTCCAATGTCCCGACCGAAATGGCGATGAAGCTGGTGCGCGAGTGGCACGCGCGCGGGCGTGCCATGGACGTGGTGCTATACAGGAAATACACGGGATCGAGCTGGGTGGACCCCCTCGAGGAGGTGAAGGTCGCCTTCAAGGACCTGCCGAACCGCTTCCCGTCGGTGATCTCCCTCGACTTCACCGCCGAGCAGGGCGAGTACGAGGACTACGACAACCTCTATGCGATGTACCTGCTGCACAACCTCGCCAAGTACAGCCTGGTGGTGAACGGCGCCACGCGCTCGCTGGAGATCGAGCGCTCGAAGACGCCGATGACGTACGAGCGCGCGGCCTTCTTCGCGAAGGAAGCGGCGCGGGCCGACAGCGTGGGCTTCCTGCGGCGGCTTCCCTTCGTGCCCAAAGGCCAGCGCATCGGAACGCAGTAGCCAGGCTAGCGCCCTGGCCAGCCGTGGCGGTCGAGCGCCTCGACGGCCGCCTCGAGGTCCTCTTCGGCGACATAGGCCTGTGCCGAGATCCGGAAGAGGAGGTGCCCACCCAGCTCCACGGCCATCGCCTGGACGCGCGATTCCTCCCAGAGCGTTCGCATCAGGCCACGCGCATCGTCGCGCGTGGCGGCCCGGCGCTGCGGGAGGCGAAACGAGCGCATCGAGGCGCAGAGGTCCCGGGCGCAGACGGGCTCCGCGCCCACGCGCTGCAGCTTCCCGGTGGCGATGTCGATGAGGCGCGAGCAATGGGCGCGCAGCTCCGGGGGTCCCAGCGCCTCGAGGAAGTCGATCGCAGCGGGCACCGCGAGCCACGGCGTCGCATCCCGCGTCCCGACCCAGTCGAACGAAAGCGGGAAACCCATAGCGACATGGTGGCTCACCACGAGGGGCCGGGTGAGCGCGGCCGCATCGCCCCGGGCATGGAGCAAGGCGCATCCCCGCGGCGCGTAGAGCCACTTGTGCGCATTGGATGCGTACCAGTCGGCGCCGACGGCTTCGACGTCGAGCTCCACCTGGCCCGCGGCGTGCGCGCCGTCCACGATCACCCGCGCGCCGTGACGCCGCAGGATCGGGATCAGCCGCGCGAGCGGCATCACGATGGCCGACGGCGACGTGATGTGATCCACGATCGCGAGCTTCACTTCCGGCGCGATCGCCGTGGCGAAGCTCGCGACGATGCGGTCCGCATCCGGCACCTCGGGCAACTTCACGACCTGCGTGCTCGCGCCCGTCTCGGCGCATCGGGCCTCTGCCATGAGGCGCACGGCGTTGTAGGTGTGGTCGGTGATGAGGATGCGGTCGCCTCGTTCGAGGGGCACCGACGCCAGTGCGGCCTGCACGCCGCTGGTGGCGTTCTCGACGAAGGCGAGCGAAGCCGGCGTAGCGCCCACGAAGGTTGCCAGGCGCGCCGCGGACGCCCGCAGCGCGCCGCCGGCGGCCTCGGGCGACACTTCCTCGCGAAAAAATCGGTCGGGCTGCGACTCCATCGCCGCGCGCCACCGTGCCTGCGCCTCCTGCACGGCCCGCGGGCAGGCGCCGAACGAGCCGTGGTTCAGGAAGACGCCGGCGCGATCGAGGTCCCAGAGCGACCTCAGGCCGCGGCCGAAGGGGGTTGTCACCCCCCGAGACTATCGCAACGCGACGCCCTACTTCTTCTTCTTCTCCGCGGGCTTGCTCTCGGCGGCGGGGGTGGCACCCTCCATCGAGATCGCGATGGCCTGTGTATAGGTCGCCTCGACCTTGTCGCCCTTCCTGACGAGCTTCAACTGCTCCGGGTCGTGCACGTTCAGGTCCACCACGTTGCCCTTCGGTCCCTTGAGCGAGACCTTCTTCGCCGCGGCATCGACGTTCACCACGTCGGCCACGATGGTCACGTCGCGGCGCGCGACGCCGCCCGGCTTCTGCCCCGGGGCCGCGCGCTTCATCGCCTCGGCATCGGAGCGGCCCACCGCCCTGCCGTCCTTCCTGAGCTCGAGCGTGAGCGCCTCGGCGTACCTGACCGTGAGCCTGTCGCCCTTCCTGATCTGGTCGAAGTTGCGCACCTCCTCGCCCGCGACCACGTCGACGACGTTGCCCTTGGGCCCCTTGAGCGAGACCGTGCGCGTGGCCGGGTCGACCGCTTCGACGGTCGCGCTCACGTTCACCAGGGTCATGGCGGCGGCGGCGCCCGGCGCGGTGGCTATGGCCCCCGTGAGCTGCGGCGGTGCCGGCTGCTTCTGCTGCGCTACGGTGGAAAGGGGAAGCGCGGCGGCAAGGGCCAGCGCGAGCAGGGATAGGGAACGCATGGTGTCTCCGATCGTTGGAATGAGTTGGCGCTACTTCGCGTCCACGTACTTGTACGGGTAATCCGGTTCCTTGTACTTGCCCGGCTTCTGGCGCTCGGGCAGCCTCACCTTCTCCCGCTTCAACGGCTTGTGCGGGACCTTCGAGAGGAAGTGCCGGATTATGTTCAGCCTCGCCGCCTTCTTGTCGTTGGAGCGCACCACGTACCACGGCGCCCAGGGGGTGTCGGTTGCCCTGAACATCTCGTCGCGCGCGCGCGAGTAGTCGTACCAGCGGCTGTAGGAAAGGAGGTCCATGCCGGAGAGCTTCCAGAGCTTGCGGCCGTCGTCGATGCGCGACTGCAGCCGGCGCGTCTGCTCCTCCTCGCTCACCTCCAGCCAGTACTTGAGCAGGATGATCCCCGAGTTGACCATGGCCTGTTCCAGCTGCGGGACGGCCTTGAGGAACGCCTTCGCCTGCTCCTCGGTGCAGAAACCCATCACGCGCTCCACGCCCGCGCGGTTGTACCAACTGCGGTCGAATATCACCACCTCGCCCGCCGCGGGCAGGTGGCCGAGGTAGCGCTGCATGTACATCTGCGATTTCTCGCGCTCGCCGGGAGCCGGGAGGGCGATCACCCGAAAGACGCGCGGGCTCACGCGTTCGGTGATCGCCTTGATGGTGCCGCCCTTGCCCGCGCTGTCACGACCCTCGAACACCACGCAGACCTTGAGGCCCTTCTTCTTCACGTACTCCTGCAGCTCCACGAGCTCCTCGTGCAGCCCGCGCATCTTCGCGTCGTAGTCCTTGCGGCCGAGCTCGCCGGGCGCGCCTGCGTTGCCCTTCTTCTTCGCCTTCTTGCGGTCCTTGTCCTTCATCGTCGTCTCCTTCATGGGGTCGGCTCGAATCCGCCGCCGAGGGCGAGGTGCAGGTTCACGCGCTGGATGAGGCGCTCGGAGCGGGCGCGCAGCAGCGATGTCCGCGCCGCGTGCAGCGCGAGCTGCTGCTGGCGGATCCCGCGCAGGTCGCCGGAGCCAACGTCGTAGCGGACCTGGGCGAACCCGAGGGAGCGCTCATTGGCGTTCACGCTGCGGGCGAGCACGTCTTCGCGCAGCGCCAGGTTGAACGAGGTGGAAAGGGCGCCCTCGACCTCGCTGAACGCGCGCGATCCGATGCGGGCGTAATCGGCCACGGCCGCCTTCTGCTCCGCGGAGCGGAACTCGACCTGTGCCTGGAGGGCGCCGCCGGTGAAGATGGGCGCCAGCAGGTTCGCGCCGAGGCTCCACACCGGGTTGTCGCGTTCCTTCAGCAGGAAGAGCTCGCTCGAGACGCTGCTCACGCTGCCGGTGAGGGAGATCCTCGGCAGCCGCGCAGTGCGCGCCTCGTTCGTCCGGTAGAAAGCGGCGGCCACGCGCCGCTCGGCGGCCCGCACGTCGGGGCGGCGTTCGAGCAGCTCCGAAGGCAAGCCGGCCGGGACGGGACCCGGCACCGGTGGAAGGTCGGCGCCCGGGTCGATCGCCGCGGCGGGATAGCGCCCGCACAGGATCTCGATCGAGCGCAGCGCGTTCTGGCGGGCGAGATCGGCCTGCAGCGCGAGGTCCCGGTAAGCGAGGATGTTGGCTTCGGCCTCGACCATCTCGGCCTCGTTGCCCTTGCCGATGCGCAGGCGATCGCCCGCCAGGCCGGCCAGCGCCTTTGACGAGTCGACCATCCCCTCGGCGATCCCGCGCTGCAGCGTGGCCTCGCGCGCGAGGATCCAGCTCTTGGCCACGAGCGCGGCGATCGATTCGCGAGCGTAGGCCGCATCGAGCGTGGCCGCTTCGTAGGTCGCCTGCGCGGCATACCGCTCGGAGCGCACGCGGCCCCACAAGTCGGCCTCCCAGCTCGCGAACAGGCCCAGGCCCTGGATGCCGCTGTTGTCGCCGCTCATCGAGCCGCCGCCGCGGCCCTGGATCGCGACCGAGGGCCAGATCGCGGCGCCCGCGACACGTGCGCTCGCGGCCGCCGCTTCCACGCGTGCGGCGGCCACGCGAAGGTCGGCGTTGTGCGCCATCGCCTCCGCGACCAGCTGGTTCAACACCGGGTCGTTCAGGCGGGCAAGCCAGCCGTGCATCACGGCACTTGAAGGCGTCGGTCCCGAGGCCCAGTGCTCCGGCAGCTTCGTGTTCGGCATCGCCTCGGCGCGCAGCTCGTCGGGGGCCGGCGGATTCGGCACCGCGCAGGCCGTAGCCAGCACGGCGAGCGCGCCGGCGAGCCCCAGGCGGCAGCACGCAGCGCGCCGCATCAGTGCAGCTTGAGGATGAGGTAGTTCATCTTGGTGCTCACGCGCAGGAGCACCTTGCGCAGGATGTGGATCGCGCCCAGGTGCTGCGTGTAGATCGCGGCGTCGCCCTGGGCGCCCGCGGCGAGGAAGACGTTGCGGTACTTCGGATCGATCGACAGCTTCACCGGGAAGCGGTCGCCGATCGGCGCGGCGAGGCCGGTCTGGGGTACCGTGTTCATGGCGGCCTGCGTGCCCTGCCCCTGCGCCCAGATGATCGAGTCGACCCGGGCCTTGATGATTTCGCCGGGCAGCGTGCGCAGGAAGACCTCCGCCTCGTCGCCGGGAGCCACCTGGTGCAGCTCGTTCTGGTGGAAGAACGCCACGACCTGGAACTCGTCCTCCACGAACGTGAGCGCGGGCAGCGCCGGCAGCGGCACCGCGAAGGCCCCTGGCCGCAATTGCACGTTCGTCGGCGTGCCGTTCGTCGGCGCGAGCGCCACCGTCTGCGACAGCTCCCATTTCGCGTTCTCGAGCTGGGCGCGCACCTGCGCGACCTGCGCCCACTCGCCGTTGGACTTGGCGCCCATTCGCTGGCGGATCTGGCGCTCGGCCGCGAGCGCCTGCGCCTCGGCGCTGCGGGCTTGCGCCTCGGCGCTGCGGGTGCCGTCGGCCGTGGCTTCGACCTCGCGCAGGTTCGTTTCCGCCTGCTCGAGGTCGAAGCGGTTGCCGGCGCCCCTGGCCACGAGCTCGCGGTGCTGCTCGACGCGTTTGCGTGCGAGCTCGACCTGCGCCGAAGCCTGCGTCACGCGCGAGGTCGCCTGGGCGATGGCCGACTTGGCCGAGGCCGCCTGCGCCTGCGCCCCGATCAGCTGCTCCTCGAGCTCCTTGCTGCTGCCGAGCGAGTTGGCGAGCTGCGCCTCGAGCGCGTTCACCTGCAGCTGGTAGGGAGTGGGGTCGAGCTTGAAGAGCACGTCGCCCTTCTTCATCTGCCGGTTGCCTTCGGCCGGCACCTCGAGCACCCGTCCGCGGACCTGCGGCACCACGTTCACCACGTACTTGAGCACGCGCACGTCGCTGGAGGTCGGCGCGAAGACGTTCAGCAGCAGGATGAGGACCGTGAGCGCCACGACCGGGATGATCACCACGATGACTTGCGACACCGTGTTCCAGGGCAGCCACTTGAGCTTGAAGAAGATGAGCCAGACGAAGAAGGCGTAGATCCCGAGAAGGATGATGTCCATCAGCCTCGTCCCTCCTCGGTTTCCGGTTGCGCGGCAACCTGCTCGGCCACCTGGCGCTGCGTGAGCTCCTCGATCGACTTGTGGACGTCTTGCAGCGCGGCGGGCAAGGCCCCGCGGCGCTCCATCTCGGCGAGCTCGCGCTGCAGGCGAACGAGGTCCTCGCGCGCAAGCTGCCCCAGCAGCGCCTTGTCGCGCATCTCGACGTAGTAGTCTTCGTGCCTGTCGCTGCCGTATGCGGCCCGGAACATGACCGGGCGCGTGTACGCCCAGAGCCAGGCGAGCGGCCAGAGCAGCCCGCCGAAGAACAGCGACAGGATGCACAGCGTCTTGATGGCGTGCTTCTGCGGATGGTGGCGCTTCTCGGCGATCACCTCGGGCAGCACGTGCACGTAGAAGAAGAGCGCGATCACCACGAGGGGGACGACCAGGATGACCACCCACGAGATCACGTTGGCGGCGGTGTCGAGCGCCTCGCCCGAGAGCAACGATCCCCAGGCCGGCGCTGGAATGGCGAGCGCCGCGGCAGCTGCGGCAGAC
>CAMPHL010000090.1 GCA_946885905.1 uncultured Pseudomonadota bacterium
GCGAGCGCTGGGCCGCGGGCCCGCTGGGCAAGCCGCGCATCCGCTACGTGCCCGTCACGCAGTCGCAGGGGCCCGCGGGCGCGCGCAACCGCGGGTGGCAAGCGGCGAGCGGCATCGTCATCGCCTTCACCGACGACGACACCGTGCCGCACCCCGATTGGCTCCGCGCAGGCTGCCTCGCGTTCAAGCCCGACGTGGTCGCCGCGGCCGGGCGCGTCGTCGTGCCGATCCCGAGCACCGATCCCACCGACTACGAGCGTGACATCGCGCGCATGTCGCGCGCCGAGTTCGTGACCGCCAATTGCTTCGTGCTGCGCAGCGCGCTCGAGGCGGTGGGCGGTTTCGACGAGCGCTTCACCGCGGCCTGGCGGGAAGACTCCGACCTGCACTTCAAGCTGCTCGCGCTGCCGGGCAAGGTGGTCGCGGCGGCCGATGCGGTGGTCAAGCACCCGGTGCGGCCCGTGGAGGACTGGACCTACGGCATCCGGCAGCATCGCAAGATCGCCTTCGACGCGCTGCTCTTCAAGAAGCACCCGCGGCTCTACCGCGAGCGCATACGGCGGCTGCCGCCGCTCGACTACTACGCCATCGTGCTCGCCGTTTTCGCCGCGCTCGGGGCGCTCGCCTTCGGCTCGCTGCAGCTCGCGGGCCTGGCGCTCGCGACCTGGCTCTTGCTCACCGGGGCGTTCGCGTTGCGGCGGCTGCGCGGCACCTCGAAGGCGCGCGCGCACGTGGCCGAGATGCTCGCGAGCTCGGTGGCGATCCCCTTCGTCGCGGTGTTCTGGCGTCTCGCGGGCGCGCTGCGCTTCCGGGTGCTCTTCCTCTGAGATGCTCACCGACCTCTTCAATCCCCGGCCGGCGCGCGTCGCGGTCTTCCGCGCGCTGCAACTGGGCGACATGCTCTGTGCCGTGCCCGCCTTGCGGGCGTTGCGGCAGTTCCTGCCGCTCGCCAACATCACGCTGGTCGGCCTGCCGTGGGCGGCGGATTTCGCGCGGCGCTTCCGCCACCTGGCCGACGATTTCATCCCCATGCCGGGCTGGCCGGGAAGCCCGGAGCTCGAGGGAACGCTCGAGGGCATGCTCGACTGCCTCATCGCCTGCCGGGGCCGGCGCTTCGACGTGGCCCTGCAGATGCACGGCAGCGGCGAGCTGAGCCATCGCCTGGTGGTGCTCATGGGCGCGGGCCGCGTCGCGGGCTTCCGCCCCACCGGCGTGCCCGGCAACCGCTGGATGCCGCGCTGGCCGGAGGGCCAGCACGAGATCCATCGCTATCTCGGCCTCATGGCCTTCCTCGGCGTCCCGATCGCGGGCACGCATCTCGAGCTTCCGGTGGACGACGAGGAAGAGGAGGCGTGGCGCGGGATCTCGGCGCAGCACGGCCTCAGGGACAGCGGCTTCGTGTGCCTGCATCCCGGCGCGCAGCTCGCATCGCGGCGCTGGCCGCTCGACCGCTTCGCCGCGGTCGGCCGCGCGCTCGCGCGCGACGGCTGGCGCGTGGTGGTCACGGGTACGGCGGGAGAAGCCCAGCTTGCGCGCGCGCAGCTCGCGCAGCTTCCGCCCGGCGCCGTCGACCTCACCGGACGCACGTCGCTGGGCGCGTTGGCTTGCCTGCTGCGCGCAAGCGGCCTGCTGGTTTGCAACGACACCGGCATCTCGCACGTGGCCGCGGCGGTCGGCGCGCAAAGCGTCGTGATCGCCTCGGGCAGCGACGTGCGCCGCTGGGCGCCGCTCGACTCCGCGCGCCACCTCGTGCTCTGGCAGGACATGCCTTGCCGCCCCTGCAATCACGCGAGCTGCCCCGTGGGCCACGGGTGCGCGCTCGCGGTGACCGCCGAAACCGTGCTCGCGCGCTGCCGCGAGCGCCTCGCTCCCGGGCTGCCGCATGCCGCATAGGCCGCTTCGGATCCTCACGTGGCACGTCCACGGCAACTACCTCTACTACCTCACGCAAGTCCCGCACGAGTGGTACGTGCTGTGCAAGCCGGGCCGGCCTTCGGGTTACGCCGGCCGCTCGGGCACGCTCCCCTGGGGGCCCAACGTCCACGACCTGCCGGTGGCCGAGCTGGGCGACATGGATTTCGACTGCATCCTGTTCCAGTCGCACGGCCACTGGCTCGTGGACCGGCACGAGATCCTGGGCGAGCGCCAGCGCGGCACGCCGATGGTCTACCTCGAGCACGATCCGCCGCAGGAGCACCCCACGAACACCCGCCACCCGGTGCGCGATTCGGCCTCGCTCATCGTGCACGTCACGCACTTCAACGATTTGATGTGGGACTGCGGCGGCACGCCCACGCGCGTGGTGGAGCATGGCGTCGTGGTGCCGCCCCGCGTGCGCCATTCGGGTGAAAAGCCCGAGGGCATCGTGGTGGTGAACCATCTGGGCCGCCGCGGGCGCCGCCTCGGCGCCGACCTCTGGCGCGAGATGAAGCGCGAAATCCCGCTGGCGCTCATCGGCATGGACGCCGAGAGCGAGGGCGGGGTGGGCGAGGTGCCCAACATGGACGTTGCCGCGTTCATGGCGCGCTACCGCTTCTTCTTCCATCCCTGCCGCTACTCGAGCCTGGGCCTCGCCGCCTGCGAGGCGATGATGATCGGCATGCCGGTCGTGGCGCCGGCCACCACGGAGATCGTGACCGTGATCCGCAACGGCGTGAACGGCTACGCGGACACCAACCGCGCGGCACTGCGCGACGCCATGCGCACCTTGATCGCCGATCCGGGGCTCGCCGAGCGCTGGGGCCGGGAAGCGCGCGCGACCGCGATGCGCCGCTTCCACATCGACCGCTTCGTCGCCGACTGGATGGCGGTGCTGGCCGAGGCGGCGGGGGAGCACGCGAAGGCGGCCTGAGAGTAAGATGGCCGCACCATGCTCCTCGGCGCCGGCCTCGTCCTTCTCGCCCTCGGCCTCCTGTGCGGCGCGCTGTTGCTGCTGATCCCGCTCGGGCTCGTCAGCGGTGAAGTGGGCGTGACGCTCTGGGTGCTGTTTCCGCTGTTCGCCGCCGGTGGATACCTGCTGTCGGCCAGCGCGGCGCGCGACCGCAACGCTGCCGTGCTCACACGCGCGAGCGGCGCGGTGCTGCTGCTGATGGCGCTCGCTGCCGCGGTCGGGCTCGTGCTCAAGGCCGCCTCGATCCTCCATACGGACAGCGACACCCTGTCGCTCTGGTACGTGCTCGCCATCGGCCTCGTGCTCGGCCTCATGGGCGTGGCGAGCCGCCCCGACCGCAAGGCTGCCTAGGCGGTTTCGGCTTCGGCGAGCCGGCCGAGCCACTGGCCGGCTTCGCGAAACGCTTCGCCCGAGTGCTCCGCGCGCCCGCGCACGTAGCCGCCCTCGATGGCGGTGAGCACGAAGGCCGCGAAGGAGCGCGCGCGGCGCCGGTCGCGGAACGCGATGTGCTTCGAAATGACATCGACGTAGGCGCAAAAGGCGCGCTGCACCGCGCCGCGCACCGAATCGAGGTCGTCGTCGAGGTCGAGGCTCACGCAGCCGGCCGCGCAGCTCAGCTTGTAGTCGCCTTCCGCGAGGCGCTCCTCGAAGCCCTGGAAGAGGGCGCGCATCTTCTCGGCCGGCGTCTTTCCGCGCGCCAGCCGCTCGTCGATGAAGGCGACGATGCGCGGGACGTAGGCCGCGAGCGCCTCGATGGCGATCTGGCGCTTGCCCTCGGGGAAATAGTGGTACATCGAGCCCTTGGGTGCGCCGCTCTCGGCGACCACCTCGTTGATGCCCACGCCCGAGAATCCCGAGCGGCGCATGAGGACGATCGCGGCCTCGATCATGCGGTCGCGGGAGGGGGATGTCTTCATCGTCGCCTTCGCCTTGACATCAAAAGTAGACCAGTCTATATACTACGCCATCCCCACCGCCGCGAGGCACGCCATGAACGATTCCGCCCGTTCCGTGAAGGCCTTCGTCACCGAAGCCGAGTGGGAGCAGCGCGTGGCGCTGGCCGCCTGCTACCGGCTGGTCGCCGCCTACCACTGGGACGACCTCATCTTCACCCATATCTCGGCGCGCGTGCCCGGCCCCGGGCACCACTTCCTCATCAACCCGTACGGGATGATGTTCGGGGAGATCACGGCTTCCAGCCTGGTGAAGGTCGACCTGCATGGGCGCAAGGTGATGGATTCCCCGTACGAGATCAACCCCGCCGGCTTCACGATCCATAGCGCCATCCACGCCGCCCGGGACGATGCGCAGTGCGTGCTGCACGTGCACAGCGTGAACGGGATCGCGGTCTCGGCGCAGGAAGAAGGACTGCTGCCGCTTTCGCAGCATTCGATCTTCGTGCTCGCCTCGTTGGGATACCACGACTACGAGGGCGTGGCGCTCGAGGCCGACGAGAAGCCGCGCCTCGTGCGCGACCTGGGCAAGAACGACTTCCTCATGCTGCGCAACCACGGGCTGCTCACCGTCGGGCGCTCGGTGGCGGAGGCCTTCGTGTCGATGTACCTCATGGAAACGGCCTGCATGATCCAGGTCCGGGCGCAGGCGGGCGGCTCGAAGCTCGTGCGGATCGGCAGCGGCATCGTCGATGGAGCGGGCGACCAGTGGAGGCGGGTCACCCACCACACCGGCGGCGCGCTCGCCTGGCCTGCGCTGCTGCGCAAGCTCGACGCGATGGATCCGGCCTACAGCAGTTGATCGGCAGCTGGCCAGGGGGACGTCTTCCTTGACCCGTCCACCCGATTCCCTTGGTACGATTCCCTCATGCAGTCGCTGGGGGAGTTCGATTACGTCGTCGTAGGGGCGGGCAGCGCGGGCTGCGTGCTCGCCAATCGCCTCACCAGGGACGGCCGCCACCGCGTCCTGCTGCTCGAGGCCGGCGGCAAGGACGACTGGTTCTGGATCGACATCCCGGTCGGCTACCTCTACTCGATCGGCAATCCGCGCACCGACTGGTGCTTCCGCACCGTGGAGGAACCCGGCCTCAACGGCCGCAGCCTCGGCTATGCGCGCGGCAAGGTGCTGGGCGGCTGCTCCTCGATCAACGCGATGGTGTACATGCGCGGCCAGAAGGTCGACTACGACCATTGGGCCTCGCTCGGCAACCGCGGCTGGTCGTGGGACGAGGTGCTGCCGTACTTCAAGCGCGCCGAGCGCCACTTCGGCGGGGCCAACGAGCACCACGGCTGCGACGGCGAGCTCTGCGTGGAGGAGCCGCGCGTGCGCTGGGAGATCCTGGACGCCTGGCGCGAGGCGGCCGAGCAGTGCGGCATCCCCAAGGTCGAGGAGTTCAACCGCGGCGACAACTTCGGTAACGCCTATTTCCACATGAACCAGAAGGGCGGCCGCCGCTGGAGCGCGACCAAGGCGTGGCTGCGCGAGGCGATGAAGCGGCCCAACCTCGAGGTGATCACCGGCGCGCACGTGCGGCGCCTGCGCTTCGAGGTGAGGGACGGCCGGCCGCGCGCGGTCGGCGTGGAGCTGGCGATCGCGGGACGGGGCGAGGCCATCGTGAGCGTTCGCCGCGAGGTGCTGCTGGCCGCCGGCTCGATCGGCTCGCCGCACATCCTCCAGCTTTCGGGCGTGGGCGAGCCCGAGCACCTGCGCTCGATCGGCGTCACCCCGATTCACTCCCTTCACGGCGTGGGCGAGAACCTCCACGACCACCTGCAGATCCGGATGGTGTGGAAGGTGAACGGGCCGACGCTCAACCAGCGCGCCTCCAGCCTGTGGGGCAAGGCCGCGATGGGGCTCGAATACTTCCTCTTCAAGACCGGGCCGCTCACCATGCCGCCCTCGCAGCTCGGCGCCTTCGCGAAGAGCGGGCCCGAGGAAGCCACGCCCGACATGGAGTGGCACGTGCAGCCGCTTTCGCTCGACAGGTTCGGCGACCCGCTGCACACCTTTCCCGCGATCACGCCCTCGGTTTGCAACCTGAGGCCCAGCTCGCGCGGCCATGTCCGGGCCAAGGGGCCGGACCCGCACGCCGCGCCCGAGATCCGCCTCAACTACCTCACGACCGATGCGGACCGCGAGGTGGCGGTGCGCGGCATGCGGTTCACGCGCCGCATCATGGCGGCGCCGGCGCTCGCGCGCTATGCGCCCGAGGAGTGGCGCCCGGGCGGCAACGTGGACGACGACGCGGGGCTCGTGCGCGCCGCGGGCGACCTCGGCACGACGATCTTCCACCCGGTCGGCACTTGTGCCATGGGTCGCGGTCCCACGGCGGTGGTCGACGACCGGCTGCGTGTCCACGGGATCGACGGGTTGCGCGTTATCGATGCATCGATCATGCCGCGCATCACATCCGGCAACACCAACGCGCCCACGTACATGATCGCGGAGAAGGGCGCCGAATTCGTGCTTTCAGGGGAACGATGAATCTTCGCTACAGCCTGGGTATTCCTGTCATCGCCGCGCTCGCGGTGGTGGGTTGGCTCGCCTTCCGGGCCGAACCGGCCGTCGAGGAAGGAAAATCGGCCGTGGCGAAGGCGGCCCAGAAGTCCACTTCGGGGGCCGCGTCCGGTGTCCGCGGCGCGCCCGCGGGCGCACCGCCGGCGGTTGCGGTCGCACGCGCCCCGGCCGCGCCGCCGCGCATGCCGACGGTCTTCGACGAGTTCCTCAAGGCCGCGCAGTACCGCGCGCTCTACGATCGCCTGCGCAACTCGGCCGAGGGCGAGACGGCCGAAGGGCGCCTCGTGTTGTGGGAGATCCTGCGCAACTGCGCGACGGTCACCCAGGGTCGCCGCTACAGCTACCGCCCGCCGGTGCCCAAGCGCGAGGACTTCATCGCCGGC
The DNA here is from genome assembly GCA_946885905.1 of uncultured Pseudomonadota bacterium. Next base: position 6,745 of record CAMPHL010000090.1, read on the forward strand.
CTCGGCGCGGCCGACCCGATGCGCGAGCAGCGGATCGCGGCCTACGACTCCTTCGTGACCAACCGTTGCCAGGGCTTCGAGGGCGTGGCGATCCCTCAGGCGGAGCTCGACAAGCTGCTCGCCTCCTCGGCCGCCGCGGGCGATCCGCGCGCGCGGGCGCTCTCGCTCGAGCAGGAGCTCTGGATCGCGCGCCGCTCCCAGGGGCGCGACAACGTGGTCCTCACGGACAACCACATCGACACGCTCAAGCAGCTCCTGGCGACCAAGGACCCGGAAGCGATCCGCGTGGCCGGCCGCGTGATGGCGAATTCGTGGTCGGACACGTCGATCCGGCTGGGACCCGACGGACAGCCCGTGGAGCAGCGGCCGTTCATGAACGCGTGGCTCGTGGTGGCTTGCGAGTACGGCCAGCCCTGCGGGACCGACACGCCGCGGATGCAGCAGGCTTGCGCGATGCAGGGGCATTGCAACGCCCAGACGTATCCGGACTACCTTTATTACTACGCCAGCTCGCCGCACGAATCGCAACTGCTGGCGCAGTACCGCTCGGTCCTGCGTGCGGCGATCGACACGGGCGACTGGTCGCAGCTCAGCATCCTGCGCGGGCTGCCCAATCCCCCCGGCCGCATCACCTTCGTCCCCGGCCCGCGCTGACTTTCCGCGGCTCGGCCCCCCGGGGGGCTTGCGGAAATAAATGGTGTCAGACACCGCTTTTCGGGTCGCCGAAAGGCCAGTCTGTGAAAATGGTGTCAGACACCATTTGGTGTCTGACACCTTTCCAGGAGTCCCGATGCCGACCCAGTTCAACGTTCCCGCGAAGCAGGTCGACCGGCCCGAGGTCTCGGAGACTTACGGCGATACGATCCGCGCGGTGTGGTTCGACGGCACGTGGCGGCTCGAGATCGACGTGACCCGCCTCGACGCTTCGAAAGGCGGTGCGGAATCCATGACGGCGACCCAGGTGCCGAGCTGCCGCCTGGTGCTTTCGGCGGCGGCGGGCCTCACGCTGCTGGAGAAGCTCACCCAGCTCGCGAAGGAGCTGGAATCCAACGGCACCCTGAAGCGTTCAGCGGTGCCGCCGCAGGGAGTGACCCACTAGAAGAACACCAGCCAGGCCGTCACGAGGGTGAGCAGCATCCCGCCGGGGATGGCGAGGAAGATCGTGACCAGGATGCGGGCGTCCGAGGCGTCCGCCGCCCGCGCATCCGAAGCCCCGATGCGCTGAGCCACGCGCCGCTCGCGGAACGACACCGCGAGCACCGCCGCAAGGATCGCGACGAAGGCGAGGATCACGGCCGCCAGGCCGTGCGCGGCGCTCACGAGAGGCGGCCGTTCGCGAGCCAGCCGAAGTACTGCGCCGCCATCAGCAGCCCGAAGACCGCGATCGAAAGGCCGATCCGGATCGAGAGCGCCGTCACGGCGCGGTTCGTGCGGCCCTTGTCGTGGCCCACGAAGTACAGGCC
>CAMPHL010000091.1 GCA_946885905.1 uncultured Pseudomonadota bacterium
CGCGCGGCCGGGTCGAGGTTGTAGCGCCAGGGGGAGAAGAGCTGGACGTGCCGGAACGATTCGAAGCTGGCCGCGATGGTTTCGCCGGCTTCGAGGACAATCGGCGCGAAGCCCCGCTCGAGCAGGTTGGCGGCCGCGGCAAGGCCGATGGGGCCGGCGCCGATCACGGCTACGGTTCGGGTATCGAGGTCCTGGTTCACGCGGCACTCCTTTGTTTGGCGAAGGTCACGGGCTTGGGGGCGCACTCGCCGCTCGCCTGGCAGCATTTCTCGGTGAGGAAGCCCAACAGCTCGTTCATGGCGGGATAGTTGGCGGAGTAATAGATGAATCGGCCCTCCGGGCGCGACTTCACCAGCCCCGCCGCGGAAAGCTCCTTCAGGTGGAACGAGAGGGTCGAGGCGGGGGCCCCCCCCAGCGCCGCGTTGCGCCGGGCGGCGAGGCCCGGAGAGCCTGCCTGGACGAGCGCGCGGAAGATGGAAAGGCGCGTCTCCTGCGCAAGCGCGGCGAGGATTTCGACCGCCTGGTTCGTTTTCATGGTTCTAGAATAGTCGAAGCATTTGCGCTACGTCAAGTCCTGCCTTGCCGGCGCCGCTCCCTTTGGGGTGGAAACAAATGGCACTGTTGGGGGTCTGTCCTCGAACGAACAACGAGAACGTCATGGAAGAACGCCCCGGCACCCCTTTTCCCCTCGAAGTCCATCCCCGGCTGCCGCAAGCGCTCGTGCGTCTGCCCGAGCTCGCCAACAACCTCTGGTTCAGCTGGGACCGGCAGACGCGCAGCCTCTTCGCCCGCCTCGACCCGCAGCTCTGGGATGCGCTGGGGCATAACCCGGTGGCGATGGTGAAGGGCATCGCGCAGGGGCGGCTCGACGAAGCCGCGCGCGATCCGGTCTACCTGCACGACCTCGAGCGCGCGCTCGCGGCCCATGACGCGTACCACGCCAAGGCTCCCGACCGCGAGGCGCTGGGCTTCGCGCAGGACGACCTCGTCGCGTACTTCTGCGCCGAGTTCGGGTTCCACGAGAGCCTGCCGATCTATTCGGGCGGCCTGGGCATCCTGGCGGGCGACCACTGCAAGACCGCCAGCGACCTCGCCATCCCGTTCGTGGCGGTGGGACTCCTTTACCGCCAGGGCTACTTCCACCAGACGATCGACGGCGAGGGCACGCAGCACGCGCACTATTTCGATTCGGACTTCGGCGAGTTGCCGATCACGCCGGTGCGCCGCGCCGACGGCTCGATGTTCGAAGTGCAGGTCGAGTTCGGCGAGCACGACGTGTTCTGCAAGGTCTGGCACGTGAAGGTGGGCCGGATCGATCTCTACCTCCTCGATACCGATCACGAGAAGAACCGGCCCGAGGACCGTGCGACCGCCCACCGCCTGTATGGCGGCGACCGCAACACGCGCATCCAGCAGGAGATCGTGCTCGGGATGGGCGGCTTTCGCGCGCTCGAGGCCTTGGGCATCAAGCCGACCGCGTGGCACATGAACGAGGGGCACGCGGCATTCCTCGTGCTCGAGCGCATGCGCGCGCTCATCAAGCAGGGCCTCGATCGCGATGCGGCGCTGGAGGCCGTGGCGTCCAACACCATCTTCACCACGCATACGGCGGTGGCGGCCGGCCACGACCATTTCCAGTCCGAGAAGATGGATCGCTACTTCCACCGGTACTGCAGCGAGCTCGGGATGCCGCGCGACCAGCTCCTGGCCCTGGGGCGGGCGCCGAGCAGCAACGACTTCAACATGACGGCGCTCGCTGCCCGCGGCTCGCGCTTCATGAACGGCGTCTCGCGCATCCACGGCGACGTTTCCGCCTTGATCCTGAGCGAGCTCTGGCCGGAGGTCCCCGAGCAGGAAAACCCGATCAGCTACGTGACCAACGGCGTGCACGTGCCGAGCTTCCTCGCCCCCGAGATGATGGAGGCGTTCGAGCGGCTGCTCGGCAGCGGCTGGAACCATCGGATGGCGCAGCCCGGCGTGCTGGATGCGATCGCCACGATGCCCGACCAGCAGTTCTGGAGCATCCGGCAGCACCTCAAGTCGCGGATGCTGCACCTGGTGCGCGAGCGCGTGCGCACCGCCCACTTCCGCAACCACGGCAGCGAGGCTCACCTCGACCGCATGCTCAAGTACGCCGACCCCGCCAACCCGAACATCCTCACGATCGGTTTCGCGCGGCGCTTCGCGACTTATAAGCGCGCGACGTTGCTGTTCGACAATCTCGACTGGCTGCAGCAGATCGTTTCCGATGAGAAGCGGCCGGTGCTGTTCCTCTTCGCGGGCAAGGCCCACCCGGCCGACGAGCCCGGAAAGGAGTTCATGCGCCGCATCACGCAGGTCGCCTCGATGCCGCAATTCGAGGGCCGCATCCTGCTGGTCGAGGGCTATGACCTGCGCCTCGCGCGCAGGCTCGTCTCGGGCGTGGACGTGTGGCTGAACAACCCGGTCTTCCCGCTGGAAGCCTCGGGCACGTCGGGCATGAAGGCGGGCTTCAACGGCGTGATCAACCTCTCCGTGCTCGACGGATGGTGGGGCGAGGGCTACACCGGCGACAACGGCTGGGCGATCAAGCCTGCCTCGGAGAAGCTCTCCGACGAGCGCCGCAACCAGGAGGAAAGCCGCTCGCTCTACGAGCTGCTGCAGGACAAGGTGATACCGCTCTACTACGACCGCTCGGACATGGGCTTCTCGCCGGAATGGGTGGCGATGGCGAAGCGCTCGATCATGACGCTGCTGCCGCAGTACAACAGCGAGCGGATGGTGGGCGAGTACCTGAATCGCTTCTATCGTCCGGCGGCCCAGCGCGGGCGGCGATTCATCGAGAACAACTACGCGGTGGCGCGCGACCTCGCCGAGTGGAAGAAGCGCGTCGCCACCGCCTGGCACCGCGTGCAGTTGCGACCGGTGTCGCTGCCCAACAAGCACCTCTCGTTCTCGGAAGCCGGCCGCTTCGTCGTGGGCGTGAAGACCGACGAGCTGGGCCCCGAGGACATCGCGGTGGAGCTCCTGCTCACGCCGGCCGTGCGCGAGCTCGCGAGCACTGGCACGCGCGCCGCCCATCTCTTCCGGTATTCCGGCGAGCGCGGCGACGGCGGTGAGTATCGCTTCGTCCTCGACCTCGCCCCCGACCTATTCGGCCGCCTCGAATACCGCATCCGCGCGTACCCCTACCACGCGGCGCTGTCGCACCGCTTCGAGCTGGGGCTCATGAAGTGGATCTGAAGGTGTCAGACACCAGAAATGGTGTCAGACACCATTGATTTGTTCCGCTCTGTGACAAACGGTGTCCGACACCGTTTACTTGATCTTGCGGTACACCTCCAGGTACTTCCGCGCCGACTCCTCCCAGCCGAAATCCTTTGCCATGCCGTTCAATTGGATGGCGCGCCAGCGGCGCGGGTCCTTCCAGGCGGAGATGGCGCGCTGCGCGGCGAGCTCCAGGGCCCCGGAAGTGGTGTCGCCCATGAGGAAGCCGGTGGGCTTGGCGGTCGCGGAACGCGCCTCGTCCTCGATGGTGTCGACGAGCCCGCCGGTGGCATTGGCGATCGGCGGCGTTCCGTAACGCTGCGAATACATCTGGTTCATGCCGCAAGGCTCGAAGCGCGAGGGCATGAGGAACATGTCGCAACCCGCCTCGACTTGGTGCGCGAGCGGCTCGTCGAACTCGTTCACGACCACGAAATCGTCGGGATGCCGCACGGCCTGCGCCTTCACCGCGGAAACGAGATCTCGTTCGCCCACGCCCACGACGACGATCTGCGCGCCCATCGCAAGGATCGCGTCCGTCGCCCCCACCAGTAGATCCACGCCCTTCTGGTGCGTGAGCCGGCTCACCATCCCCATGAGCGGCTTCTCGTTGGCGCCCGAAAGCCCGAGACGCCGCTTGAGGGCGAGCTTGTTCTGGTACTTCTTCTCGAGCGTGAGGGGACCGTAAGGACTCTCGAGGTGCCGATCGTTGAGCGGATCCCACTCGGCCGTGTCGATCCCGTTGGTGATCCCGTAGAGGTCCTTGAATCGCCTGCGCAGCACGCCGTCCATCCCCATGCCCTGCGCTTCGGTCTGGATTTCCCGCGCGTAAGTGGCGCTCACGGTGGTGATCGCATCGGCGCAGGTGAGCGCTCCCTTGAGGAACGACGCCTTCCCCCAGTATTCCAACTGGTCGGGGCCGAGCGCCTCGCGCGGCAACCGCAGCGCCTTCACTTCGGACAAAGGGAAATTCCCCTGGAACGCGAGGTTGTGGATCGTGACGACGGTCGCCGCGTGCGGCTCGTTCAGGTGTCGCAGGTACACGGGCGCGAGCGCGGCCGGCCAATCGTTCACGTGCAGGACCTCCGGCAGCCAGTCGAAGGGGCTCTCGTTGCTGCCCAGCAGCGCCGCCAGCCGCGAGAGAACGCCGAAGCGAACGGCGTTGTCCTCCCAATCGGTGCCCTCGGCGTTCTGGTACGGCCCCCCGTCGCGCGCGAAGAGCTCGGGGCAGTCGGCGATCACGATGGGCACGCCGTTGGGCAGTCGGGCATCCACGAGCCGCACGCCGCGATCGAGGACCGCTACGCGAGCGAGCTTGTCGCCTTCGGTGGCGGCGGCGAGGACCTGCGGGTAGCCGGGTATGAGGATGCGCACGTCCACGCCCAGTTTGCGCAGGGCGGCAGGCAGCGCGGCGCTCACGTCGCCCAGCCCGCCGGTCTTCACGAGCGGTGCGGCTTCAGGGGTGACGTAGAGGACGGATACTGGTTCGGAGGCGGGTACGGCGGAGGCCAAACTTGATCCTGGCAGGCGACGTCGGTGGCACGAAGATCTTGCTGGAAGCGGGCGAGTTTACCAGCGGCCGCTGGAAGGCTGCGCTCGCGCGCCGGTACATGCTCGCGGATTTCGCCAGCATGGAGGATGTGCTGGGCGCGTTCCTTGACGAGTGGCAGCGCGAACGTCCGCAGCGCGCGCGCATCACCGGCGGCGCGATCGGCGCAGCCGGCCCATGCCTTGGCAACTGCGTCACGATGACCAACCGCCCCTGGCGACTCGACGGCGACAAGCTCGGCGCGCACTTCGGCATCCCCAGGCTTCGGCTTCTCAATGACCTCGAGGCCGCGGCGCATGGACTGGATGCCGTCTCCCCACGCGATGTCGTCACGTACCAGGCAGGCAAGGCCGTGAGCGGCGGCAATCGCGTGCTGCTGGGCGTCGGAACCGGCTTGGGCGTCGCTTACGTCGTTTACCCCAAGACTGGGGCCAGGTACGCGCAAGTTACGAGCCAGGCCCGGGCCAGTCCCGTACCAGGTACGGGTGTCGTGGTTGCCGGCGAGGGCGGGCATGTCGGGTTCTCGCCTGCGACGCCGCAGCAGGTCGAGCTGTGGAAGGAGTTGTCACGCACTCACGCACGGGTGGAAGCGGAGCACGTCGTGTGCGGCGGCGCGCTCGAACGCGACGGCCTGGAAATGTTTTCCGCGAACCTCGGCAACGTCGCGGGCGACCAGGCACTCAACGTGATGGCCAGCGGCGGCGTCTTTTTGTGTGGCGGCGTGATAGCAAGGATCGGACCCTCGATCAAAAAGGATGTTTTCTCGGCGGCGTTCTGCGCAAAAGGCGCGCACGCCTCGATACTTATGCGCATTCCCGTGCGTGCGATCGTCGACGAAAGAATCGCGCTGCTCGGCGCCGCGCGCGTCGCGGTCGAACAAAAATTCGACACGGTGTAGGAGGCGTCCGGCAGAAAGGTCGGACATCGAGAGGCACACTCGAAGGACATCCGGTGCGATGGTGGTCGTGAACTTAAAAAGAGGACGCGCACATGGTCGTCGAGGTCGAAGAAAGGGCGGGCGCACGCGCCGCGCAACGCCCCGCGGATTCGAGGGCGGTTGCCCAGGCTGTCAGGAACACGGTGGCGATCGTATTGGCAGGCGGCCGCGGGGCGCGCCTGAAGCAGCTCACCGACTGGCGCGCGAAACCCGCGGTCGCCTTCGGGGGCAAGTTCCGCATCATCGACTTCACCCTCTCGAACTGCATCAACTCCGGGATCAAGCGGGTCAACGTCTGCACGCAGTACAAGGCGCATAGCCTCATCCGCCACGTGCAGAAGGGCTGGGGATTCCTCGATGCGCGGTTCGACGAGTTCGTCGAGGTCATGCCTGCGCAGCAGCGCGTGAACGGCGACTGGTACCAGGGAACGGCCGATGCCGTGTACCAGAACATCGACATCCTCAAGCGCCAGGATCCGCAGTACGTCCTGGTGCTCGCAGGCGACCATGTCTACAAGATGGACTATCGCCGCCTGATCGAGGAGCACATCGCGCGCGGCGCCAAGCTTTCGGTGGGCTGCATCGAGGCCCCGATCGAGGATGCCCCGCAGCTGGGCGTGATGCGCACCGACTGGCGCGGGCGTGTGACCGCATTCCAGGAGAAGCCGCAGGCGGATCCGTTCACCACGCCGGGCAACCCGAATATGGTGCTCGCGAGCATGGGCATCTACGTGTTCGACGCGAAGTATCTCTTCAACCTGCTGCGCGAGGACGCGGCGTTGGGCGATTCCGCGCACGACTTCGGCAAGGACCTGATCCCGCGCTGCATCGCTTCCGGCGCGGAGGTGTACGCGCACGACTTCCACGGCAGCTGCGTGAACATGACGAATGGCCGCCCATACTGGCGCGACGTCGGCACGCTGGATGCGTTCTGGGAAGCGAACATCGACCTCACGCGCGTCACGCCCGAGCTCAACCTCTACGACCGCGACTGGCCGATCTGGACCCACCTCGAACAGCATCCGCCGGCCAAGTTCGTCTTCGACGATGCGGATCGGCGCGGCTGTGCCATCGACTCGCTCATATCGGGCGGCTGCATCGTGAGCGGCTCGGCGGTCAAGCGCTCGATTCTCTTCAACAACGTGCGCGTGTACAACCACAGCCGCATCGAGGATTCGGTGATCCTGCCCAACGCCGAGATCGGCCCCTCGGCGATCGTGCGCAACGCCATCATCGACAAGCGCTGCCGCGTGCCCGAAGGCATGGAAATCGGCATCGACCCCGAGCTCGATACCCGCCGCTTCCACCTGACCGACAAAGGCCGCGTGCTGGTGGTGCCGGAGATGCTGGAGCGGTTGGAACAGTAGGCAAAACAAATGACTGGTGTCAGACACCGATCGTCAGCAATCGACGGTGTCTGACACCGCTTCTTCGGTTATCGACGGTGTCTGACACCGCTTCTTCGGTTCACCGCTTCCAAGTGGCGCGCAGCAGGTTCTCGTCGCGCGAATAGCGCAGCTTGAGCTCGCCCTTGTAGGCGCCGTGAAGGGCCTCCGCGATGCCGCGGGCGAGATGCGAGTCCGTGGTGGTGACCTCCAGCCCGTCGCGTTTCTGGTCGATCGCCATGATCCGCTGCAGCGGCCGCGCAGCCTTCTCCTTCTTCTCGTGGTTCTCGATGAGCGCGATGATCTCGTCCTTGTGCTCCTCGAAGAACGCGCCCTTGATCGTCACGTAGCCCGCGGGGAAGCGGTCGTGGATGCGCTGGCACGCGGGGCACAGTTGCTCGTTCGCCTCTTCGGGCGCCTTCTCCCAGGCCCATCGGCCTTCCGTGAAAACGGCCTTGCACTCGGGGCAGACGGTGGGCTCGAGGGGCTTGGTCGCGTGCCGATAGGGATCGTCCAGGTTGCGTTGCGTAACGCCCGCATCGCGCTTGGGTGAGTATGGAACGCCGCGTGGATTGGTCATGGTAGTGCGTTGTCTCCGCGCTCGTCGGCATGCCGCTTCACTTCGCCGCGCAGCATCTCGATCTCTTTCTCGAGCTCGCGGGTGACCGTCTCGAAGGCCTCGTTCACGGCCAGGTACGGGTCCTCGTGGGAGCGGCGCGTGGCCACGACCTCGCCGCGCCCGGGGACATGCAGCACGACGTGGACCTCGAACTGGTTGCCCTTGGTCTTGTGCCGGTCGACCTGGTCGACGATGACGTGACAGCTGGTGATGCGGGGGTTGAGGGTGTGGAGCTTTCCGGCCAGTTCGGCGATGCGCGCGTCCATGGCCGGCGAATGCTCCATGTGCCGGTAAGTGATTTGCGGTTCTTGCATGGTCCCCCTGAGACACCGCGGGCGTGCCCATGATTCGTTAGGCGGAACGCGCTTCTTGGGGCAGGCGAAAGCCCTAAGCCGAAGGGACTAGACACCGGGGCCAGGTACGGGACAGGTACTTGTGCCAGGTCTCTCCTAGGCCGCCCTAGGAG
>CAMPHL010000092.1 GCA_946885905.1 uncultured Pseudomonadota bacterium
GTGCTGAAGGCTCCGCCGCCGCGGCGCAAGGCCCCGTTCGCCGCCGCGGTGACCAATTGGCCCGGTGTGCGCAACGTCGTGGCCTCGAAGGCCGCGAAGCAGGTGGCGCAGAAGGCGCGCCGCGACCACTATCCCGCGCCCTACGCGATCGTCGAGCTCTGGCGCGACTTCGGCGGCGACGTGCGCAACGTGCCGAAGGAGCACCCGGCGTCGGTCCACAGCATCTTCAACCATGCGACGACGAAGAACCTGATCCGGATCTTCATGCTGCAGGACCGGCTGAAGGCGCTCGGGAAGGCCGACGCGACGATCGAGCGCGTCCATGTGATCGGCGCCGGCGCCATGGGCGGCGACATCGCCGCCTGGTGTGCGCTGCGGGGGCTCGACGTCACGTTGCAGGATCTCGCGCCCGACCGCATCGCACCCGCGATCAAGCGCGCGGCCGAGCTCTACGGCAAGCGCCTGCGCGAGCCGCACCTCGTGCGGGCCGCGATGGACCGCCTCGTGCCCGACGTGAAGGGCGATGGCGCCGCGCGCGCCGATCTCGTGATCGAGGCGATCGTCGAGAACGCGGAGGTCAAGCGCAAGGTCTTCGCGGGCATCGAGCCGCGCATGAAGGACGACGCGATCCTCGCCTCGAACACTTCGAGCATCCCGCTGCAGGAGCTCGCCTCGGTGCTGAAGGGTCCCGAGCGGGTCGTGGGCTTCCACTTCTTCAACCCGGTCGCGCAGATGATGCTGGTGGAGGTGGTGCAGGGCCCGCAGACCGCGCCCGGCGTGATGCAGGCGGCGCAAGCCTTCACGCGCCAGATCGACAAGCTGCCGCTGCCCTGCAAGTCGGCTCCGGGCTTCCTGGTGAACCGCGTGCTCTCGCCCTACCTTGCGGAGGCCATGTACCTGGTCGACGAGGATGTGCCGCCCGAGACGCTCGATGCGGCGATGAAGGACTTCGGCATGCCGATGGGCCCGATCGAGCTCGCCGACATGGTCGGGCTCGACATCGGCTGGGCCGTGGGCCAGGAGCTCGCCAAGCCCGGCTCGCCCGTGCCGAAGAAGCTCCAGGCGCTCGTGGAGGCGAAGAAGCTCGGCATGAAGACCGGCGAAGGCTTCTACAAATGGGTGAAGGGCAAGCCGCAGAAGTCGGCGAGCGGCCCCGGCAGCCTGGACCTGAAGGCGCTCGCCGACCGCATGATCGCGCCGGCGCTGAACGAGGCGGTGGCGTGCCTGCGCGAAGGCATCGTCGCGGATGCGGACCTGGTGGACGTGGGCATGATCTTCGGCACCGGCTTCGCGCCGCATCGCGGTGGCCCCATCCAGACCATCCGCGCGCGTGGCAAGGACGAATGGCTCAAGGTGCTGAACGAGTTGAAGGCGAAGCATGGCCTGCGGTTCGAGCCGGATTCGGGCTGGAGCTCGATCTGAACACCGCGTTGGCCGCCTGGCGTCGCCTCGAATCGAAGCCCCTCGGGAAAGCCCTCTTCTCGCGGATCATCTGCTTCAAGGCGCCGTACTTCGCCACGATCGGCCCGCGGTTCGAGGAGCTGCGCCCAGGCTACGCGCGCGTCTCCATGAGGAAGCGCCGCCGGGTCACCAACCACATCGGCACCGTGCACGCGATCGCGATGTGCAACCTCGCCGAGCTCGCCGCGGGCACGCTCACCGAGGTCTCGATCCCGGCGTCGATGCGCTGGCTGCCGAAGGGCATGACGGTGGAGTACCTCAAGAAGTCCGCCGGCGGCATCCAGGCGGTGGCCACCCTGCCCGCGGTATCCGAGGGGCCTGGGCGCGAGGTGCCCGCGCTGGTCGAGATGAAGGACGACGCCGGCGAGCTCGTGTGCCGCGCGACCATCACCATGTGGGTGTCTCCGCGATAGGGCTCGAATGGCCGAGGCGCGCGCAGTCCCGATCGGCGATCGCGATTCCATCGCGGAGTGCTTCGCGCGGCGCGTCGCGGCCAGTCCGGAGGCGGTGGCGTACCGCGACTTCGATGCCGCCTCCGGCCGATGGATCGAGACCACGTGGGCGCAGGCCGGCGCGTTGGTGCAGCGCATCCGCGCCGCGCTGCGCCGCGAGGGTCTCGCCGCCGGCGATCGCGTCGCGATCATGTGCCGCAACTGCCGCGAGTGGGCGATCTTCGACCAGGCCGCGCACGCCGAGGGGCTCGTGGTCGTGCCGCTCTATGCCGAGGACCGCCCGGACAACGTCGCGTACATCGTGAACGACTCGGGCACGCGCCTCGTGATGGTGGGCGGCCCCGAGCAACTGGTGCGGCTGAAGGAGGTCTGGGACAAGCTCGCGGAGGTGAAGCGCGTCGTGAGCGTGAAGCCGGTGGAGGGAGCGGCCGACGCTCGCGTGGTGGCGCTCTACGACTGGATGGAAAAGGAGGCCGCCCCGTCGCCGCCGGTCGAGGTCGAAGGCGCCACGCTCGCGACCATCGTCTACACCTCGGGCACCACCGGCAAGCCCAAGGGCGTGATGCTGTCGCACCGGAACATGCTCCAGAACGTGAAGTCGGCGCTCGCGGTGTACGAGGTGTTCGCCGACGACCTCTTCCTCTCGTTCCTGCCGCTTTCGCACATGCTCGAGCGGACCGCCGGCGGCTACCTCACGATGGTGGCGGGTGCACAGGTCGCGTTCGCGCGCTCCATTGCGCAGCTGGCCGAGGATTTCAAGACCGTGCGGCCGACCGTGCTGGTCTCGGTCCCGAGGATCTTCGAGCGGCTCAACACCGCCGTGCAGGGCCAGCTCGAGGGCGCCTCGCCCATGAAAAGGCGCCTCTTCGAGCTCGCGCACCACGTGGGCTGGAACCTCTTCGAATGGAAGCAGGGACGCGGGCCATGGCGGCCGCAATTCCTGTTGTGGCCATTGCTGCGCGCGCTCGTGGCCTCGAAGCTCCTGGAGCGCTTCGGCGGGCGTTTGCGGCTGTGCATCAGCGGCGGCGCGGCGCTGAACCCCCAGATCGCGCACACCTTCATCGGCCTGGGCTTGCCGATCTGCCAGGGCTACGGGCTCACCGAGGCCTCGCCCGTCGTGAGCGTAAATCTCCTGGAGAAGAACGATCCGGCGAGCATCGGCGTGCCGCTGCCCGGCGTGGAGGTCTCGTTCGGCGAGAACAGCGTCCTGCGCGTGCGCGGGCCGAACGTGATGATGGGCTACTGGAGGAATCCCGAGGCGACCGCGAAGGTCCTCGACGCCGAGGGCTGGCTCGACACCGGCGACCAGGCGCGCATGGAGGACGGATTCCTCTACATCACCGGGCGCATCAAGGAGATCATCGTGCTCGGCAACGGCGAGAAGGTCCCGCCCGTGGACATGGAGCTCGCCGCGCAGCTCGATCCCCTCTTCGAGCAGGTGATGATCGTGGGCGAGGGCAAGCCCTACCTCGCCGCGCTCGTGGTGCTGAACGCGGCGCAGGCCGCGAAGGCCGGCAAGCTCGACGACAAGGCGCTCGCCGCGCGCCTGGGCGCGCAGCTCAAGGAGTTCCCCGGCTACGCGCAGGTGCGCAAGGTCGCGGTATCGCCCGAGGCCTGGACCGTCGACAACGGGCTGCTCACCGCGACGTTGAAGCCGCGCCGCGCGGAGATCCAGCGGCGTTTCGACGACCGGATCCGGGACCTGTACAAGGGGCACTGAAGCCCTTTGGAGCGTACAATTCCGGAATCAAATTCCGCGATACGGAATTACACGATGGACGACTTCCGCGGCAAGGTCGCCGTGATCACCGGGGCGGCGAGCGGGTTCGGGCGGGAGTTCGCCCTCGCGCTGGGCGCGCAGGGCGCGAAGCTCGTGCTCGCCGACGTGGACGAGAAGGGCATGCAGGAGACGATGGGCTTCCTTCCGCCCGGAACGGAAGCGATCGCGGTGCGCTGCGACGTGCGCGCCGCGGCAAGCCTCGACGAGCTGGCCGACACGGCCTACGCCCGTTTCGGCGCCACGCACCTGGTGTTCAACAACGCCGGCGTGGCGGTCTGCGGGCCGGCCTGGACGGCGACCCTCGAGGACTGGAAGTGGGTCCTCGACATCAACCTCATGGGCGTGGTGCACGGCGTGCGCTCTTTCGTGCCGCGGATGATCGCCTCGGGGGAGCCGGGCCACATGGTCAACACGGCGAGCGTCGCGGGGTTGCTGTCGCTGCCCGGGAGCGCGGTGTACTGCGCGAGCAAGCACGCGGTGGTGACGCTCTCCGAATGCCTGCGCCACGACCTGCGGGTCGCGAAGGCGCCGATCGGCGTCTCGGTGCTCTGCCCCGCGTTCGTCCGGACGGGCATCTTCGAGTCGGCCCGCAATCGCCCTCGGGAGCTGGCCGCGACCAATCCGCTCGGCAAACCCTACGAGGACGCGGGCAGGAAGGCGGTCGCCGCGGGCAGGCTCTCCGCGGCGGACATCGCCCGGATCACGCTCGAGGCCGTGAGAACCGATCGCTTCTATGTGATCCCGCACGAGAAGACCAGGGCGGGAATCGAGACCCGGATGCGGGACATCCTCGAGGAGCGCGATCCCACGGACATCTCCCGGCCGGTGGAATTGGGATGACGATGAGCGAGCAATACTCCGGCACGATGCCGGTCACGGAGAAGCAGCGCTTCGACGCGGGGGCGCTCGAGGCGTGGATGCGCGGCAACGTGGCCGGCTTCGAAGGCCCCATGGAAGTGGAACAGTTCCGCGGCGGCCAGTCGAACCCGACATTCCGGATCACGACGCCGCAACGGCGCTACGTGATGCGCCGCAAGCCCGCGGGCAAGCTCCTGCCTTCGGCGCACGCGGTCGATCGCGAGTACCGGGTGATGACCGCGCTCGCGGGCACGCAGGTCCCGGTGCCTCGCACCTTCGGCCTTTGCAGCGACGACGCGGTCATCGGCTCGGCCTTCTTCATCATGGATTACGTCGAGGGGCGCGTGTTCTGGGACGGGACGCTGCCCGGGATGAAGCCCGCCGAGCGCCGCGCGATCTACGAGGAGATGAACCGCGTGATCGCGGCGCTGCACCAGGTTGACCACGACGCGGTGGGCCTGGGCGACTACGGCAAGCCGGGCAACTACTTCGAGCGGCAGATCGCGCGCTGGACCAGGCAGTACCAGGCCTCCGAAACCGAGACCATCGAGGCGATGAACCGCCTGATCGAATGGCTGCCGCGCAACATCCCGCCCGGCGACGAGACCACGATCGTGCATGGCGACTATCGCCTCGACAACACGATCTTCCACCCCACCGAGCCGCGCATCCTCGCGGTGCTCGACTGGGAGCTTTCGACGCTCGGCCACCCGCTGGCCGATTTCTCCTACCACTGCATGAGCTGGCACATCGAGCAGGGCGGGCCGTTCCGTGGCCTGGGCAGCATCGACCATGCGAGCCTGGGCATCCCGACCGAGCGCGAATACATCGACATGTACTGCCGCCGCATGGGGCGCGCGCCGGTGGATCCCGGGCATTGGAACTTCTACCTCGCGTACAACCTCTTCCGCGGCGCCGGGATCACGCAGGGAATCATGAAGCGCGTGCAGGAAGGAACCGCCGCCAGCCTCCACGCCGTGGAAGCGGGAAAGAAGGCGCGGCCGATGGCCGAGCTGGGCTGGAAATTCGCACAAAGGGTTTGACATGGACTTCGAATACGACGCCAAGACCAAAGAGCTCCTCGAGCGCCTCGCCGCCTTCATGGACGAGCATGTGTACCCCAACGAGGAGCGCTTCCTCGCGGAGGTGAACGAGGGCGACCGCTGGCAGCCCACCACGGTGGTCGAGGAGTTGAAGGCCAAGGCACGCGCGGCCGGGCTCTGGAACCTCTTCCTGCCGCAATCGGAAAAGGGCGCCGGCCTCACCAACCTCGAGTACGCCCCCCTGTGCGAGGTGATGGGCCGCGTGCCCTGGGCGCCCGAGGTGTTCAATTGCAATGCGCCCGACACCGGCAACATGGAGACGCTCGAGCGCTACGGCTCGCCCGAGCAGAAGAAGCAGTGGCTCGAGCCCTTGCTCGAAGGCAGGATCCGCTCGTGCTTCGCGATGACCGAGCCCGCGGTGGCCTCCAGCGACGCCACCAACATCAGGGCCTCGATCAGCCGCGACGGCGGCGACTACGTCATCAACGCGCACAAGTGGTGGCTCTCGGGCGCGATGGACCCGCGCTGCGCGGTCTTCATCCTGATGGGCCAGACCGACCCCGGGAACGCCGACCGCCACAAGCGCCAGTCGATGATCCTGGTGCCGCGCGACGCGAAGGGCGTGAAGGTGATCCGCCCGCTCACGGTCTTCGGCTACGACGACGCGCCCCACGGCCACGCCGAGGTGATCTTCGACAACGTGCGCGTGCCGGCTTCCAACATGCTGCTGGGCGAAGGGCGGGGCTTCGAGATCGCGCAGGGGCGCCTGGGGCCGGGGCGCATCCACCACTGCATGCGCACGATCGGCGTGGCCGAGCGAGCGCTCGAGGACATGATCAAGCGGACGAAGTCGCGCGTGGCCTTCGGCAAGCCCGTGGCCGAGCGGACGGTGACCCTGGAGCGCATCGCCGAGGCGCGCATCATGATCGACCAGGCGAGGCTGCTGGTGCTGCACGCGGCCTGGCGGATGGACACCGTGGGCAACAAGGTCGCCGCCAAGGAGATCGCGATGATCAAGGTCGCCGCGCCCACCATGTGCTGCCAGGTGCTCGACTGGGCGATCCAGGCGCACGGCGGCGGCGGCCTCTCGCAGGACTTCACCCTCGCCTACCACTACGCCCACATCCGCACGCTGCGCTTCGCCGACGGCCCCGACGAGGTGCACCGCAACGCCATCGGCAAGGCCGAGTTGCGGCGGTTCCAATGATGAGGACGCGGCGGGCTCCGATCGATGATCGTGGACCTGCGTGCACCAACCGCCAAGTCCGCCTTGCCGCCCGTCCGGTCGGGATGATCAAGCGCAGCGACTGGCAGTTCACCGAGGAGCCAGTAGCCGAGCCGAAGGACGGCGAGATCCTCGTGAAGGTGCAGTACCTCTCGCTCGACCCGGCGATGCGCGGCTGGATGAACGAGGGCAAGTCGTACATCCGCCCGGTCGCGATCGGGGAGGTGATGCGCGCCGGCGCGGCCGGCATCGTGGTCGCCTCGAAGCATCCGAAGTTCAAGGAAGGCGACGTCGTGACCGGCGGCTTCGGCGTGCAGGAGTACGCGATCAGCGACGGCAAGGGGGTGCACACGGTCGATACGCGCCTCGTCCCGCTCACGACCTACCTGGGCACGCTCGGCATGCCGGGCATGACGGCGTACTTCGGCCTGCTCGAGGTGGGCAAGCCGAAGGAGGGCGATACCGTGGTCGTTTCGGGCGCCGCGGGCGCCGTGGGATCGGCCGCGGGGCAGATCGCGAAGATCAAGGGCTGCAGGGTGGTCGGGATCGCGGGCGGCGCGGCGAAGTGCAGGCACGTGGTCGACGAGCTGGGCTTCGACGCCTGCATCGACTACAAGGGCGAGGACGTGAGGGCGGCGCTGAAGCGGCACTGCCCGAACGGCATCGACGTGTACTTCGACAACGTGGGCGGCGAGATCCTCGATGCGTGCCTCGCGCGCCTCGCGATGCACGCGCGCATCGTGATCTGCGGCGCGATCTCGCAGTACAACGCCACCGGCGGGATGAAGGGCCCATCCAACTACATGTCGCTGCTGGTGAACCGCGCCAGCATGACCGGCATGGTGGTGTTCGACTATGCGGAGCGCTACGGCGAGGCGGCGCGCGCGATGGCGCACTGGATCGCGGCGGGCCGGTTGAAGGCCAGGGAAGACGTGGTGAAGGGCGGCATCGACGCCTTTCCCGAGACGCTCCTCATGCTCTTCGAAGGCACCAATACCGGCAAGCTGGTGCTCGAGCTCGCGTGATCAACTCGATCGCGCGCGCCTTCGCCGTCCTGCGCAGCTTCCGGCGCGGCGAACGCGCGCTCGGCAACAAGGACATCGCCGAACGAACCGGCCTGCCACGCTCGTCGGTCGCGCGCATCACGGCGACACTCACCGAGCTGGGATACCTCGAGTACGTCGCCGCGCAGGAAAAGTACGCGCTCGGCGTGGGCGTGCTGGGCCTGGGCCAGAACTACCTCGCCGGCCTCGACATCCGCGAGCGCGCGCGCCCCCTCATGCAATCGCTGGCCGACGAGATGCACGCGACCGTCGCGCTCGCCGCACGCGACGGCGACCAGATGGTGT
>CAMPHL010000093.1 GCA_946885905.1 uncultured Pseudomonadota bacterium
CCGGTGCGCATGATGGCCCTCGACCAGTTCGTGCTCTGGGTGCCCAACGACGCGCCCTACAAGACGGCCTCGGACTACATCGCCGCGGTGAAGGCCGGCGGCAACAACAAGTTCAAGATGGGTGGCACCGGGTCCAAGCAGGAAGACCAGATCATCACCGTCGCCCTGGAGAAGGTCGCCGGCGCCAAGTTCACCTACGTGCCCTTCAAGGGCGGCGGCACCGTGGCCACGCAGCTCGTCGGCAAGCACATCGATTCGTCGGTGAACAACCCGATCGAGGCGGTGGCGCAGTGGCGCGCGGGCAACCTCAAGCCCCTGTGCGTGTTCGACGACCAGCGCATGCCTTACAAGGACAAGATCGCGGGCGACAAGTCCTGGAACGACATCCCGACCTGCAAGGAGGCCGGCGTCCCGACCGACTACGTGATGCTGCGCGGCATCTTCATGCCGGGGGGCGTGAGCCAGGACCAGGTGAAGTTCTACGTCGACCTGCTCGAGAAGGTACGCCAGACCCCCGAGTGGAAGGATTTCATGGAGAAGGGCGCCTTCAACCAGACCACCATGACCGGCAAGGAGTACGCAGACTGGGTCGCCAAGGCCGAGCAGCTGCACATGGGGCTGATGAAGGAAGCGGGCTTCCTCGCCAAGTAAGCGGTGCGGGCGTGGGCTCCGGACCGGGGTCCGGAGCCCTTTTCATGCCAAGGGAGGGGGAATGCAGAAGCAGCAAGGCCGGGCGGTCGGCTCGCAGCGTCTCTGGGAAATCGTCGTGGCGGTTTGCTTCTTCGCGTTCGGCGCGCTGGTTGCGTGGGACAGCCGGCGCATCGGAGCCGCCTGGGCGGAAGACGGCCCGCAGGCGGGGTACTTCCCGTTCTACATCGGCCTCATCATCTGCATCTCGGCCGTGGCGATCCTCATCGACGCCGCCAGGCCCGGCGCGAAGGGCGACCGCGCGTTCGTGAGCTGGCCGCAGCTCAAGATGGTGCTCACGGTGATGGCGCCAAGCATCGTGTACGCGGCCCTCATCCGCAACCCGCTGCTCTCGCTCGGCATCTACGAGGCTTCCGCGATCTTCATCGCCGCCTTCATGCGGGTGCTCGGCAAGTACCCCTGGCACAAGGTCGCGGCGGTTTCCCTGGGCGTGGTGGTGGTGTTCTTCCTCATGTTCGAGGTGTGGTTCAAGGTGCCGCTGCCCAAGGGCCCGATCGAAGCCATGCTCGGATTCGACTAGCGAGCCATGCAAGAGCTCAATTCCCTCATGGGCGGCTTCGTCGTCGCCCTCAGCTGGTTCAACCTGCTGCTGATGCTCGCGGGCATCACGCTCGGGGTGATCATCGGCGTGCTCCCCGGCCTGGGGGGCGCGAACGGCATCGCGATCCTCCTTCCGCTCACCTTCGCGATGGCGCAGAGCCCCGGCGGGCAGACCTCGGCGATCATCCTGCTGTCGTGCATCTACTGGGGGGCGCTCTTCGGCGGCGCCATCACCTCGATCCTGTTCAACATCCCCGGCGAGCCATGGTCGGTGGCGACCACCTTCGACGGCTATCCGCTGGCGCAGAACGGGCGCGCCGGGGCGGCGCTCACCGCCGCCTTCACGTCGTCCTTCGTGGGCGCCCTGCTGGCCGTGATCCTGATCACGTTCCTGTCGCCGATCGTGGCGGGCTTCGCGTTGCGCTTCGGCCCGCCGGAGTTCTTCTCCGTGTACCTGCTCACGTTCTGCGCCTTCGTCGGCATGAGCAAGGGCTCGGCCTTCAAGACCATCGCGGCGATGATGATGGGTTTCGCGCTCGCCTGCGTCGGCATCGACACCGTGACCGGCCAGTTGCGCCTCACCTTCGGGTTCACCGAGATGCTCAAGGGCTTCGATTTCCTGATCGCGGTGATCGGCCTGTTCGGCATCGGCGAGATCCTGCTCACGATCGAGGAGGGCCTCGAATTCAAGGGAGCGAAGGCGAAGCTCAACATGCGCGTAGTGCTGGAGACCTGGAAGGAGCTGCCGAAATACTGGAAGACGTCGCTGCGCAGCTCAGGCGTGGGCTGCCTCATGGGCATCATCCCGGGCGGCGCCACCCCGGCCTCGTTCATGAGCTATGGCCTCGCCAAGCGCATTTCGCGCGACGGTGAGAAGTTCGGCACCGGGCAGATCGAGGGCGTGGTGGCGCCCGAGACGGCGGCGCACGCCGCCGGCACCTCGGCGCTGCTGCCGATGATCACGCTGGGCGTCCCGGGCTCTCCCACCGCGGCGGTGCTCCTGGGGGGGCTGCTCATCTGGGGCCTGCAGCCGGGGCCGCTGCTGTTCGTCGAGAAACCCGATTTCGTCTGGGGCCTCATCGCCTCGATGTACCTGGGCAACATCGTGGGCCTGATCGTGGTGCTCACCTGCGTGCCGCTGTTCGCCGCGATCCTGCGGGTGCCCTTCTCGATCATCGCCCCGGTCATCATGGTGATCTGCGCGATCGGCGCCTACACGGTGCACACGTCGCTCTTCGACGTGTGGCTCATGCTCGGCTTCGGGGTGCTCGGCTACGTGTTCAAGAAGCTCGGCTACCCCATGGCCCCGCTGGTGCTGGCGCTGGTGCTCGGCGACCGCGCGGAGGACTCGTTCCGCCAGTCGATGCTGATGTCGCAGGGCGATATGCGCATCTTCTTCCAGAACGCGCTGGTGGGCGGCATGACGGCGTTGTCGCTCGCGCTGCTGTTCTGGCCGGTGATCGGGCGAGGGATCGCCATCCTGCGCGGGCGCAACGGCAAGCCCACGCTTCCCGCGGGGTGAGGCGATGGCGGTGATCGCGATGACGCAGGAGATGGCCACGCTCGGCAAGGACGTGGCGCTCGGGGTATGCGAGGCGCTCGGCCTGCAGCAGGTGCGCCACGAGGTGGGCGACGTCGTCGCCGGCCGCATGAGCGTGAAGAAGAGCCTCATCCGCCGCATCCGCGAGGGGAAGGCGAGCCGCGTGGAGAAATGGGCCGCCGACGACAGGACGATCTCGATCTTCACCGCCGAGGAGGTGCTCGACCTCGCCGTGAAGGGCAACGTGCTGGTGCGCGGTTGGGGCGCGACGTTGCTGCTGCGAAGCGTCGCGCATGTCCCCTGCATCCAGGTGTGCGCGCCGATGGAGCTGCGCGTGAAGCGCCTCATGGAGCGGCTGGAAACCGACGACGAGGCGCTCGCGCGCCGCGAAATCCAGCAGGACGATGCGGCGCGGGCCTCGCGCATGGGCGAGTATTTCGGCGTGGCCTGGGGAGATCCGACGCTCTACGACCTCACCATCAACACCGAGCGCGTGCCCATCCCGACCGCCGTGGACCAGGTGATCGCGCTCGTGCGCTCCCCCGCGTTCCAGGAAAAGCCCGCTTCGCGGGCCCACCTCGAGGATCTCGCGCTACAGGCGCGGGCACGGGCGGCGCTGCGCGGCGACGACAGGACGAGCGCGATCGACGTGCTGGTGGAAGCCTCCGGCGGCAAGCTCTCGCTGCGCGGCATCGTCGCCGACGACAGGGAGCGCGGGCTGGTCGAGCAGGTGGTCTCGGGCGTGCCCGGCGCGAAGGCGCTCGCCAACGAGCTGCGCACGATGACGGGCGGGCTCTACAGGTTCCCAAGCCAGGTGAAAGACAAGGGGTAGAGGAGCCAGGCTCCTAGATCTTCCCCGCATGCTTCAACCGCGACAGCGTCTCCGCGGAGAGATTGAGGTACGACGCCAGCTCCTTCTTCGGCACGCGCTCCGAAAGCTCCGGGTGCTTCCTCTCGAAGCGGTGGACGCGCCCGGGGGCGTCGAGGAGGTGGAGCGTGATGGTGTGGGCCATCACCTCGCTCATGAGGTGCATGACCTCGTACTCGAAGTCTTCCTTCATCTCGGGGTGGACGTCGAGGAACTAGCCCCAGAGCGGCAGCGGCAGCTTCGCCACCCGGGCGCGCGTCACCGCGCGGATCGAGTAAGGCGCGGGCGTGCGCAGCTTCCAGGCCGCGTAGCTCGTGTCCATGTCGTCCTCCTTGGCGAAGCGCAGGATCATCTCCTTGCCCTCGGGGCTGGCCACCACGCGCTTGAGGATCCCCTCGATCACGAAGTACTGCTCCATGTCGGGCGCGCGTTGCGAGTGCAGCTCGGCGCCCTTGCGGTAGTCCCCGATCGCGAGCGGCGTGGCGTGCTCGTCGAACGCGTCCTTGTCGAGGCGGCGCAGGACGATGTTCTTCTCGAGGCGCTCGCGGATGTAGGCGGCGTCGGGATGGTTTCCGAGGAGGGTCATCTGGAGTGCGGCTGGAGGGACCAATCTTGACCCGTATCAAGGTGGCTCGAACGGGCATTTTTCTAACATTGTAGCCTGATATCCAAGGCGAATTTCCCGCCCGCCCCTCTACGGATGCGGCCGGCACCACCCTCATTTCCCCGGAAGGACCAGACAATGGCCACCGTCACCGATTCCGCCGTCACCGCAGCTCCGGCGGCCGCCACCCAGCCCGCGCCGACCATCGACGGCTTCCAGCTCGTCATCGAGGCGCTGAAGTTGAACGGCCTCGACACGATCTACGGCCTGCCCGGCATTCCCATCACCGACCTCACGCGCCGCGCGCAAGCCGACGGCCTGCGCGTGCTGTCGTTCCGCCACGAGCAGAACGCCGGCTACGCCGCCTCCATCGCCGGATTCCTCACGCAGAAGCCCGGCATCTGCCTCACCGTATCGGCGCCCGGGTTCCTGAACGGCCTGAACTCCCTCGCGCACGCCACCGTGAACTGCTTCCCGATGATCCTCATCAGCGGCTCCTCGGAGCGCGAGATCGTGGACCTGCAGCAGGGCGACTACGAGGAGATGGACCAGCTCGCCATCGCCAAGCCCGTGGCGAAAGCGGCCTATCGCGTGCTGCACGCGGAGGACATCGGCGTAGGCATCGCGCGCGCCATCCGCGCGGCGGTGTCGGGCCGGCCCGGCGGCGTGTACCTGGACCTGCCGGCCAGGCTCTTCGCCCAGTCGATCGACGCCGAGGCCGGCCGCAAGACGCTCATCAAGGTCGTCGATCCCGCCCCGCGCCAGATTCCCTCGGCCGACGCGATCAAGCGCGCGCTGGAGCTCCTCAAGGGCGCGAAGAAGCCCCTCATCGTCCTCGGCAAGGGCGCCGCATACGCCCAGGCCGACGCCGACATCAGGGCGCTCATCGAAAGGACCGGCATCCCGTACCTGCCGATGTCGATGGCCAAGGGCCTGCTTCCCGATACCCACGAGCAATGCGCTTCGGCGGCGCGCTCGTTCGTGCTCCCCGCCGCGGACGTGGTGATGCTGATCGGCGCGCGTCTGAACTGGCTGCTTTCGCACGGCAAGGGCAAGACCTGGGGCGGCAAGTCGCCGAAGGACTGGGGCGGCCAGAAGTTCATCCAGGTCGACATCTCGCCCCAGGAAGCCGACAGCAACGTGCGCATCGACGCGCCGGTCGTGGGCGACATCGCATCGGCCGTGGCCGAGATGCTGAAGGGCATCGAAGGCTCGTGGGCGAAGCCGCCGGCCGAGTGGTTGAACGCGGTGGCGGAGAAGAAGAACGCGAACGTCGCCAGGATGGGCGAGACGCTGGCCAAGGATCCCACGCCGATGAACTTCCACAGCGCCCTCAACGTCGTGCGCGACATCGTGAAGGCCAACCCGGATGCGATGCTGGTGAACGAGGGCGCCAACGCGCTCGACTTCACGCGCTCGATCGTCGACATGTACAAGCCGCGCAAGCGCATCGACGTGGGCACCTGGGGGATCATGGGCATCGGCATGGGCTACTGCGTGGCCGCTGCCGTGACCACGAAGCAGCCGGTGATCGCGATCGAGGGCGACAGCGCCTTCGGCTTCTCCGGCATGGAAGTGGAGACGATCTGCCGCTACAACCTGCCGGTGTGCATCGTGGTCATGAACAACAACGGCGTCTACAAGGGCACGGACGTCGACCCCACGGGGCGCGACCCGGCCCCCACCGTGTTCGTGAAGGGCGCGCGCTACGACAAGATCATGGATGCATTCGGCGGCGTGGGCGTGAACGCCACGACCCCGGCGCAGCTGCGCAAGGCGATGGAAGACGCGCTCGAGTCGCGCAAGCCCACGCTCATCAACGCGGTGATCGACGAGACCGCCGGCACCGAGAGCGGCCGGATCACCAGCCTCAATCCTTCAGCAAAAAAGCCAAAGGCCTAGGAACATGGAAGCTCTGAATGGTGTGCGCATCCTCGACATGACCCACGTGCAGGCGGGCCCCACCTGCTCGCAGCTGCTCGCGTGGATGGGCGCGGACGTGATCAAGCTCGAGAACCCGCAGGGCGACGCCACGCGCGGACAGTTGCGCGACGTCCCGAACGCGGACTCGCTCTACTTCACGATGTTGAACTGCAACAAGCGCTCGATCACGGTGAACATGAAGAGCGCCGAGGGCAAGGCCGTCTTCGTCGACCTGCTCGAGAAGTGCGACATCATCATGGAGAACTTCGGCCCGGGCGTGCTCGACCGCTTCGGCTTCACGTGGGAAAGGATCCACGAGATCAACCCGAAGATCGTGATGGGCTCGATCAAGGGCTTCGGGTCGAGCGGTCCGTATTCGGACTTCAAGGCCTACGAGAACGTGGCGCAAGCCATGGGTGGCGCAATGAGCACCACGGGCGTGCCCGACGGCCCCCCGTTCGTGACCGGCGCGCAGATCGGCGACTCGGGCACCGGCTTGCACCTCGCGATCGGCCTGCTGGCCGCCCTTCGCCAGGCCGAGCACACGGGCCAGGGGCAGTACGTGGAGGTCGCCATGATGGACGGGGTGATGAACCTCTGCCGCGTGAAGTTCCGCGACCACCAGCGGCTCACGCGCGGCTCGCTCGCGGAGTACTCGGTGCCCACGTACAAGGACATGGGCGACGTGCCGCGCGCGGGCAACGACTCCGGCGGCGGCCAGCTGGGCAATGCGGTCCACTGCAAGCCCCACGGCGCGAACGACTGGCTCTACGTGGTCGTGCAGGAAGCGGTGTGGACTGCGCTCGCCAACCGCATCGGGCCCGACGTGGGCGTTCCGGATCTCGCCAACGACCCGCGCGTGGCCACGATCGCCGAGCGCCGCAAGAACCAGGCGCTGGTATGGACGCTGCTCAGCAAGTTCGCCGAGAAGTACACCAAGCGCGAGCTCATGGCGATCCTGAACCCGCTCGACGTGCCGTGCGGGCCGATCATGTCGACCCAGGACCTCGCGAACGACGAGCACGTGCGTGGCCGCGACATGTGGGTCGAGCTCGACCACCCGCAGCGCGGCAAGTGGTTCAACGTCGGCATGCCGATCAAGCTCTCGGCCTCGCCCGCGGCGATCAAGCGCAGCCCCACGCTCGGCGAGCATACCGAAGAGATCCTGAAGGAGGTGCTGGGCTACGACGGGGCGAAGATCGACTCGCTCAAGGGCGCGGGCGCGTTCTCCGCCCCGAAAAAGGTGGCCGCGTGAAGATCGCCATCATCGGCCAGCAGGATTTCGGCAAGGCGGTCCTGGAAGCCTTCCTTGCGCGCGGCGACACCGTCGCCGCGGTCTTCTGCGCGCCGGAGAAGGAGGGCGCCAAAGCCGATCCGATGCGCACCGCTGCGCAGCAAAAGGGCCTCGAGGTCCACCAGCTGCCCAACCTCAAGGGCCCCGAGGCCGTGCAGGCGATGAAGGATGCGAACGCGGACATCGGCATCATGGCCTTCGTGCTGCAGTTCGCCCCCCAGGAGTTCGTCAACATCCCGAAGCACGGCACGATCCAGTACCACCCGTCGCTGCTGCCGAAGTATCGCGGGCCTTCTTCCATCAACTGGCCGATCGCGCGCGGCGATCCCAGGACGGGACTTACGATCTTCCGGCCCACCGACGGGCTCGACGAAGGCGCGGTGATCCTGCAGAAGGAAACGCCGGTCTCGGAAAACGACACGCTGGGCACGGTGTACTTCGACCGCCTTTTTCCGATGGGCGTGCAGGCGATGCTCGAAGCCGCGGACCTGGTGGTCGCCGGCAAGCACAAGGAGGTCGTGCAGGACGAGTCGCAGGCGAGCTACGAGGGCTGGTTCCGCGCCAACGAGGCGAAGGTGAACTGGGCCAACCACGTGGACTTCATCCACAACATCATCCGCGGCTCCGATCCCGCACCGGGCGCCTGGACCACGATCAACGGCAAGAAGCTGCAGCTCTTCGGCTCGAGGA
>CAMPHL010000094.1 GCA_946885905.1 uncultured Pseudomonadota bacterium
GGTGAAGCTGCCCGACGGCATCTCGTTCGTGCAGGCCGCGAGGAGGATGCTGCAGGGGCTCACGGTGCAGTACCTGCTGCGGCGCATGCTCATCGTGCCCAAGGCGGGCGACACGATCCTCTGGCAGGCCGCCGCCGGTGGCGTGGGGCTCATCGCATGCCAGTGGGCCAAGGCGCTGGGCATCAACCTGATCGGCACCGTGGGCTCGGAGGAGAAAGCGAAGCTCGCACGCGAGCACGGGGCGGCCCACACGATCAACTACACCAAGGAAGATTTCCTCAAACGCGTCGAGGAGATCACCAACGGCAAGAAATGCCCGGTGGTCTACGACTCCGTGGGCAAGGACACGTTCATGAGGTCGCTCGACTGCGTGCAGCCTCGCGGCCTGCTGGTGCTCTTCGGGAATTCCTCGGGCCCGGTGGACGCGCTGAACACGGGGCTGCTCGCCGCGAAGGGATCGCTCTACGTGACGCGGCCCACGCTGGCTTCGTACGCCGCGAAGCGCGAGGAGCTGCTCGCCTCATCGCAGGAGCTCTTCGAGCACGTGCTCGCCGGGCGCATCAAGGTGGGCCCGCGGCAGAGCTACGCCCTCAAGGATGCCGCGCAGGCGCACCGCGACCTCGAGGGACGCAAGACGACGGGGTCGACCATCCTCGTTCCGTAGGCGCTCGGATCCCGGGCCTGCCGCTCGGCGGCGCCCGGGATGACGGGTCATCCCGTCACCTGACGTTGTAGCTCTCCAGGTCCCATCGCTCCGAGGCGATGGTCTTGCCGGCAGCCGTGACGTTGGTGTGCTCGGCGGCGATCCAGCGCTTGGCCTGGCCGCTGTACCAATAGGTCCAACGGTTCACGCCGTTGTTGCCGGGCTTCTCGCGCTCGGTCCATCGCACCTCGCGGCCCAGCTTCATGGCGCGGAACCGGCCCGCCGGCGTGTCGATGTCCTCCTCGCCAAGGACCTCGATCCGTACCTCATGGTCCCACGCGCGCTTGCCTGCGCTCTCGGTCTCGAGAGCCCGGATGTTGGAGCTCTGGCCCAGGTTCATCGGGAAGGCGTACATCTGGCTGGCCGGGTGGTACATGCGCCAGGCCTCGCCGCGCTTGATGCGGGTGAAGTTGCCCATGAGGTCGCTCTTCTGGCCGCTGTTCCAGTGGACCTCCTGGCCTTCGATCTTCTGCACCGTGAGCTTCTGCGCCCGCTCGGTCTGGTCGAGCCGGTTGCGGACGCGGTAGGTCCAGGTGTCCCCGGCGACATAGTGCGGCGGGCTTCCAGGCGCAACGATGCCGCGTGGTGCGGATGCACCGCGTTTCGCGTTGCCGGGGACCGGGTATGCGGCGGCGAGCTTCGCCGGCTCGGAACGACGCACATGGAACGAGAACGCGGTTTCGAGCGACGTGCTCTCCCACGGGACCTGGCGTCCCGCGGATTCCTTGCGCACGGCGGCGCGGACGTTCCTGAACGTCTCCTCGACCGGCGCGCCCGCCTTCTTCATCTGCTCCAGGAGGTGGCGCGTGTAGAGGCCGTTGCGCCCGGTGCCGTCCGCGGCGACCGAGCCCGGGGAGGTCGAGAACGCGATGAGCGTTCCCGGCGGCGCATCGATCTGCGCCAGTCCATGGGCCGCGACGGCGAAGCGCGTGCCGAAGGGGTTGTTGCGGCAAGCGTCGAGGACCACGATGTTCACGGGATTGCGCGCGGAGTCGAGCTTTTCCATCACGGCGGCCAGGTCGAGCGCGGAGAACTGGACCTCGTCTTCGCGTGCGATGTCTGCGCCCACCGGGACCAGGTAGTTGCGGCCGCGCACCTGCAGGCCGTGGCCCGCGAAGTAGAACAGGCCGTTCGAGGTCTTGCCGAGCTTGTCGCCGAACTCGCGCAGCGCCAGGTGCATGTCGCGCAGCGATGCGTTCTCCCGCTGCACGACGGTGAATCCCGCCGCTTTCAACTCCCGCGCCATGTCGGCCGCGTCGTTGAGCGCGTTGGGCAGCGGCGCGTCGGCATAGCCGCCGTTGCCGATCACGAGGGCGACCCGCGCGGGCTTCTCGCCCTGGGCGCAGGCGAGGCCTGCGGCCGCGAGCAGGAGGGCGAGAAGGAGCCTCGGTAAGGCGTACATGCGCGAATCTAGCAGGCTTGCGGTCGCCCTGCCCGAGGACTAGTCTGGATTTTCCTTTCCCCGAAAGGAGGTCCCATGAGACTGCGGATGTACCTCACTCTGCCGGACCTCGCGAGCGCCCGGCAGCTCGCCAACGACTTGCTGCTTGCCCGCATCGAAGACCGGCACATGCACTTCCTCGCCCGGCGCGGCACCGACCTCGCCGAGCTCCATGAAGCCTCCTATTTGCAGAAGACGGACGCCGTCCACGGCGCCTTCACGGGCCTGGTGATCGGCGGCGTCGTCGGCGTCGCCGTCGGGCTCATGCTGGTCTACTTTCCGCCCGGCGGGATGTCGGTCCAGCTCGTCGCCGTCCTCATCGCGGCGCTGATCGGAGCGGCCCTGGGCGTGTGGATCGCGGGCATGATGGGCCTGCAGGTGTCCAACACCCAGCTGAAGGGCTTCGAGGAGGAGCTGGAGGAGGGCAAGATCCTGCTCATGCTCGACGTGCCCGCATCGCGGTACGACGACATCCGGCAGGTGATCGCGCGCTCCCACCCGGAGGCCGTGAACCGGGGCAACGAGCCGATGGTGCCCGCTTTCCCCTGAGCCTCGCCGCATGACGGCGAGGGCGCGCCAGCGGCCTCGCCGAAGCTGCGGCCTTGGACTCGCCGCCGGCGAGCGCCGTGGGGCGGCCGGGCCCGGACGGTAGAATCGGCGCTTCCCTCCGCACGATCCCCGACCGAGCCGATGGCCCTCCTACTGCGCGAATCCGACGTCGAGCAGCTCCTCGAAATGCCCGCCGCCATCGACCTGGTCGAGCGGGTGCACCGCGAATACTCGACCGGGAAGGCGATGGACGTGCCGCGCGAGCGCACCCGCGTGCCCAAGGCGGGCCTGCACATCCTGCAGGGCGCGGTGCCGTCGATGGGCATCCTCGGCTACAAGGCGTACACCTCCAGCCGCGAGGCGACACGCTTCCTCGTCTACGGCTTCAACGCGGAGCGCGGCAACCTCGACGTGATCGTCGAAGCCGATCGCCTCGGGATGATGCGCACCGGCGCCGCGGGCGGCGTGGCCGCGAAATGGCTCGCGCGCGAGGATGCGAAGGTCGTGGGCGTGTTCGGCGCGGGCTGGCAGGCCGAGGGGCAGATCGAGGCGCTCGCCCAGGTGCGCAAGCTCGAGCGCGTGAAAGTCTGGTCGCGTACCGCGGAGAAGCTCGCCAGGTTCTGCGAGCGGATGCGGGCGAAGCTCTCGCTCGACATCGTGCCCGCCGCCTCGCCGGCCGATTGCGTGACGGGCAGCGACATCGTCGTGACCATCACCACCTCCGCCACGCCGGTCTTCTCGGGCGAGCTCGTGGTTCCGGGCATGCACATCAACGCCGCGGGGTCGAATTCGCTGCTGCGCCAGGAGATCGACGAGGCGACCGTGCGCAAGTGCGATCCGATCGTGGTCGATTCGCGCCCTTCCGCGCTCAAGGAAGCGGGCGACCTGCTGCCCGTCCTGGAGAAAGGCCGGATCCACGGGCTCGGCCTCACCGAGCTGGGCGAGGTCGTCGCCGGCACCCGTGCCGGTCGGACCACGCCCGAGCAAGTGACACTGTTCGAATCGCAGGGGATGGCGATCCAGGACCTTGCAATTGCAGCGCACCTGCTCGGGCTCGCGCGCGCGCGAGGCGCCGGGACGGAGGTTAAGATTGGGCAATAAGGGAGTCGCAAACAGGGAGAGCCCATGAAGACCGCGTTCTGGAAGGCCGACTGGTTCCTCGGCCTGGTGATCGCCATGCTCGTGTTCGGCTTCTCGCGGGCCTCGGGTTTCATTCCCGGCCTCGAGCGCTGGGCGTACGACCTCGGCGTGCAGATGACGTCCAAGCCGCCGAGCGACAGGATCGCGGTCATCGCCATCGACGACACGTCGCTCGCGAACATCGGCCGCTGGCCGTGGCCGCGCGAGGTCCAGGCCAAGCTGATCGACCAGCTCTCCGCCGCGAAGGCGAAGGTGATCGGGTACACGATCCTGTTGTCCGAGCCGCAGAAGGATCCGGGCCTCGCGTATGTCGAAAAGATGCTCGACATCTACAACAAGGCCTACCCATCGCCCGCCGCGCCCGAAACGCGGGGCGCCTCGCCCATCGGCGGGCAGACTCCGGCCGCCGCGGCGTCGGATCCGGGCGGGCCCGTCGGCGAGATCGGCAAGCTCCTCGGCGAAGCCTCGGTCGCCCTCAACAGCGACGTGCGCCTTTCGGCGAGCATGAAGAAGGCCGGCAACGTGCTCGTGCCCGTCCTGTTCGAAGGCATCAGCACGCAGCCCCAGCCGGGCAAGCCCGACAACCCCCTGCCGGCGTACGTTTCCTCGAGCCAGGTCGGCGGCTTCACCGCCTCGGGCGGCCAGTTCCTGTCCGGCCAGTCGGCGCAGATTCCGATCGACACGATCGGTGCCGCCATCGCCGGCGTGGGCCACCTCAACACGATGATCGACGAGGATGGCGGCGTGCGCTTCGAGCCGCTCGTGATCGACTACTACGGCCAGCAGTTCCCGTCGATGTCGCTCATGCTCGCCGCGAGGAGCCTCAACCTCACCTCCAAGGACATCAAGGTCGCGCTCGGCGAGAACGTGAAGGTCGGCGGCAAGACCATCCGCACCGACGACGCGGCGCAGATGTACACCTATTTCTACAAGGACCGCGACGGGCGCGGCGCCTTCCCGATCGACTCGTTCTTCGACGTGTACTCGGGCAAGATCCCGGCCTCGAAGTACCAGGACAAGGTCGTGCTGATCGGCGCGACCGCGGCGGGCCTGGGCGCGAGCCAGGTGACGCCGGTGTCGAAGCAGATGGCGCCGGTCACCACGCTCGCGCACTCGGTCTCCTCGATCCTGCAGGAGCATTTCTTCGTGGCGCCCACCTGGGGCGGCATGGCGGGGTTCGGCGCCTTCTTGGCCGTCGCGCTCTACATCATCCTGCTGCTGCCGCGCCTTTCGGCCGGCATGGGCGCGGTCGCGAGCGGCGTGATCCTGGTGGCGCTCTTCGGCACGCACCTCGGCCTCATGACGAGCGCGGGCACGTGGATCCCGCTGATGCTGGCGGCCACGATGCTGGTCGTGGGCCACGCGGCGCTCACCACCAAGCGCTTCCTCGTGACCGAGCGCGGCAAGGAAGCGGCGGACCTCGCAGGCGCGGAGTCCAACCGCATGCTCGGCCTCGCCTTCCAGCAGCAGGGCCAGCTCGACATGGCGTTCGACAAGTTCCGCAAGGCGCCGCTGAACGACGAGGTGATGGAGAACATCTACTCGCTCGCCCTCGACTTCGAGCGCCGCCGGCAGTTCAACAAGGCCGAAAGCTGCTTCCGCTACATGGCCACGCACGACCCGAACTTCAAGGACATCAAGGAGCGCATGAACCGCGCGAAGAACCTGTCCGAGACCATCATCCTGGGCGGCAGCGCGGCGGCGCGCACCAACGCCGGCACCGTGATCATGGCCGGCGGCGGGCAGGCCGAGAAGCCGATGCTCGGGCGCTACCAGGTCGAGAAGGAGCTGGGCAAGGGCGCGATGGGTGTGGTCTATGGCGGCAAGGACCCGAAGATCGGCCGGGTCGTCGCCATCAAGACGATGGCGCTGTCGGCCGAGTTCGAGGCCGAGGAGCTGCAGGAGGCCAAGGAGCGCTTCTTCCGCGAGGCCGAGACCGCGGGACGTCTTACGCACCCGAACATCGTCACCATCTACGACGCGGGCGAGGAGCACGACCTGTGCTTCATCGCCATGGAGTTCCTGAAGGGCAAGGACCTCACGGGCTACACCAAGCAGCCCAACCTGCTGCCGCCGGGCAAGGTGCTGTTGATCATCGAGCGCGTGGCCGATGCGCTCGGCTATGCGCACCAGATGGGCGTGGTCCATCGCGACATCAAGCCCGCGAACATCATGTACGAGCCCGAGAGCGATACGCCCAAAGTGACCGACTTCGGCATCGCGCGCGTGACCGACTCGTCCAAGACCAAGACCGGGATGGTGCTCGGCACGCCCTCGTACATGTCGCCCGAGCAGCTGGCGGGCAAGAAGATCGACGGCAGGAGCGACCTGTTCTCGCTCGGCGTCACGCTCTACCAGATGCTCTGCGGGAAGCTGCCGTTCGAGGGCGAGTCGATGACGCAACTCATGTTCGCCATCGCGAACAACCCGCATCCGCCGATCCTCGAGTACAACCCGGCGCTCCCGCGGGTGATCGTGCCGCTCATCGACAAGGCGCTCGAGAAGAACTTCGAGAAGCGCTTCCAGACCGGCGCCGAGTTCGCCGAGGCGATCCGCACGGTGCGCAAGGTCGCGGTGCCGGCGTAGTGGACGAAGCGCGTCGCGGCAGGGGGCTTCCTCCCACGGCCGAGCGGGAGCTGGTGCACAAGCGGGCGATCGAGATCCACGGATTCAAGCGCGCGGACGGGCTCTACGACGTCGAGGGCCACCTCGTCGACACCAAGCCCTTCGACTTCAAGCTCGCCGCGGGGCTGCGCCCCGCCGGACAACCCATCCACGACATGTGGCTGCGCATCACCGTGGATCGCGAGCTGAAGATCGTCGATGCCGCGGCGGCCATGGATGGGATGCCGTACGTGGGCGACTGCGACCGGATCGTTCCCGCGTATCGCAAGCTCGTGGGCCTCGCGATCCGTCCCGGCTATACGCAGAAGGTGAAGGAGCTCCTCGCGGGCGTGCGTGGCTGCACCCACATCACCGAGCTCGCGGGCGCGCTCGCGACCGCCGCCTTCCAGACGATGGCAGGCCAGCGGCTTCAGCCTTCCGAGAAGCGCCCGTTCCAGCTCGACAAGTGCCACGCGCTCGAGACCACCCAGCCCGCCGTCGCGCGCTACTACCCGAGGTGGTACACCGGCAAGGAGCCGATCGAAGCAGTCGGCGAAGGCGACCACCATTGAATGGGAAACCCAACTCCTTGGTAGAGACGAAAGAAGAAAGCCCGCAGGAAAGCGGGCTTTCTTTCGGCGAGCGATTCCTGGCCCAGGTCAAGGAACCTCCGTAACACCCCGCTGTTAGAATCGCCGCAACTTCCCGTAGGCGCTCCCCGATGAACATCCACGAATACCAGGGCAAGGAATTGTTCCGCCGCTTCGGCGTGCCGACGTCCAGGGGCATTCCGGCATTCACCGTCGACGAGGCCGTCGATGCCGCGAAGCGACTTGGCGGCAACGTGTGGGTCGTGAAGGCGCAGATCCACGCGGGCGGTCGCGGCAAGGGCGGCGGCGTGAAGGTCGCGAAGTCGATCGACGAGGTGCGCGACTGGGCGGGCAGGATCCTCGGCATGCAGCTCGTGACCCACCAGACCGGGCCCGACGGCAAGCAGGTGAAGCGCCTGCTGATCGAGGAAGGTGCGGCGATCGAGAAGGAGTACTACGCCGCGATCGTCGTGGACCGCGCGCAGCAGCGCGCCGTGCTCATGTTCTCGAGCGAGGGCGGCGTGAACATCGAGGAAGTGGCCGAGAAGACGCCGGAGAAGATCCACAAGGTCTCGGTCGATCCCTTCAAGGGGCTGCAGGATGCCGAGGCCGAGGACGTAGCACGCAAGGGCGCAATGCCCGACAAGCTCGTGCCCCAGGCGCGCGAGCTCTTCAAGGCGCTCTATCGCGTGTTCGACGAGCTCGACGCCTCGCTGGTCGAGGTGAACCCGCTCATCACCACGAAGGATGGCAAGGTGGTGGCACTCGACGCGAAGATCAATTTCGACTCGAATGCGCTCTTCCGCCACGAGGATGTGGTGGCGCTGCGCGACCTGGACGAGGAAGACCCGGCCGAGATCGAGGCCTCGAAGTTCGACCTCTCCTACATCCAGCTGGACGGCGACATCGGCTGCCTCGTGAACGGCGCGGGCCTCGCGATGGCCACCATGGACACGATCAAGCTCTACGGGGGAAGTCCCGCCAACTTCCTCGACGTGGGCGGCGGTGCCACCACCGAGAAGGTCACCGAGGCATTCAAGATCATGCTGAAGAACCCGAAGCTCAAGGCCATCCTGGTCAACATCTTCGGCGG